>CAYHEI010000243.1:0-5302 GCA_964355385.1 uncultured bacterium
CCCACGCGGGCGGCCGCCCGGAGCAGCGGGTACATGGGGAGGGCGGCGTGGATGTCGGCGTCGCCGGCGCCCGGCGCCACCGCGCGCTGCTGGGACACGAGGTCGTACATCGCCAGGTGGAACTTGACCGCCAGGAGCGCCACGAGCGCGCCCAGGAGCGCGACCACGTGCGCCCGCGCCCGCGGCACGATCCGGATGCCGCCGCCCCCGGCCAGGATGCCGCCCCGCATGAGATGGGCCACGACGACCGCGACCAGGGAGACGGAAAGCGTCGCGAAGAGGAGCGTCCAGGCGAACCCGAGGACGGGCAGCGTGAAGACGAAGTAGCCGATGTCCCGCCCGAAGAGGGGGTCCACGATCCCGAACGGCACGGCGTGACGCCAGAGGAGGAGGGCTTCCCAGCCGGCCGACCCCCGGATGCCGACCGCCAGCCCCACAAAGACGGCCGCGACGGGAAGGAACACCCGGAGAATCGGCGTGAGCGCTTGGAGCGCGCCGAGCGGCCCATCCGGATTCACGGGCCGCAGTCCCGCGACGCTCCGTCCGGCCCAGCGGAGGTTGGCGTACACGCTCCCCAGGAACAGCGTCGCGCAGGCCAAGCCCATCCCGCCCCTGGCCCACAGCGTCGTCCAGAACACCTGGGGCAGCCCGACTTCCGCGAACCAGAGCCGGTCGGCGCAGAGCCGGACGATGGAGCCCGAAAGCAGCAAGGCGCCGAACGCGAGTCCCGCGACCACGAGGTACCAGGATTTCACGTGGGGAATCGGGAACTCCTCGGGCTCACCGACGATCCGCCTCTCCCGTCCCATGCCGCTATGGGAGACGCGTCACGCCCGGGGCATGACTGAATCCTTCGTCGAAGGATAGAATGCGCTCCACGCCGTTCGATTTCATGACCGCGAGGTGGATGGCATCGCGTGAGGAAAGATCCTTTCCGCCCTGGAGCAGGTCCTTGGCCATGTACACGTGACGCTCTTCCACGGAAAACACGTCGTCCACGATGGAGCGCAGAGCGTCAAATGCGGGTTGAATGGCGGCCGGCCGGCGAATCGCGGAATAGCGATGAAGGATCTCCTGAAACGCCTCCGCATCGGTCACCAGCCGTTCCCCCGCGGAGATCAAGCCCTCGAGCGCCTTCTGGGCTTCTCCCTTATGCGGATGATGTCCTCCCACCAGGTACATCGGGATGTTCGAGTCGACGAAGATCAGACCGACGCACCCCGCGTTCGTCCCCGTTCGATCTCGGAGAGCATGGCGCCGATGTCCGCGGTCGGGAAAGAATGCCGCACGGCAGCCCGCAGCGCCGCCAATTTCCGGCCGGGGTCGCCTTCCGGCTGCTCCTGGGCCGCACGCCGTATCGCATTGCGCACCCACGTCGCAACCGTCATCCCCTTTCCCTGCGCCAGCCGCTTCAGGCGTTGCAGATCGGCGGGAGGCAGAAGCACCTGAAGACGCTTACTCATGGCATGAGTCTATCCGACTCATGGTGGTGAGTCAAGACCGGCTCGGCCCCCGCGTGGCCTACATCCCGTGCGTGCGGGCGAGACGGAGGAGGGCGCGGCGGGAGCGGACATAGGCGGACTTCAGGCGCGGGACGTTGCCGACGTCCACGCCGACCCAGCCCTTGAACCCGACGCGCTTGAGCGCCATGAACAAGCCGTCCCAGTCGATGGAGCCGTCGCCGATGGCGCGGTGCTCGTTGGTGAGGCTGTCGTTGTCGGAGGCGTGGACGTACTTGATGGCCTTCCCCAGCTTCATGACGGCGAGCGGGAGCAGCTCTTTCTGGCCGTTCTGGTGGCCGGTGTCCAGGACGACGCCGAATCCCTTGGCGCCGACGGCGTCGATCAGCCGCAGCATGCCGTCGGTGTTGGAGATCAGCTCCCCCACCCGCGGCTCCAGCAGCAGCGTCAGCCCGCGGGCGGCGGCGATGCGCTTGCAGCGCCCGACGCTGTCGGTCAGCGCCGCCCACTGGCGCGCCCAGGAGAACCCCGCGGGAATACGCGCCTGGAAGGGCTGGTTGAAGGTCACCGCCTTCTTGTAGGGCGGCGTGCCCTTGTAGGCGAGCGGCGGCGTGAAACTATCGATCTGCACCGTGGGCGAGCCGAAGAACGCGGCGAGGTCGGCCCCGAGCTCGAACAGCTCGACGGCGTGCGACCGGCGCGCCGCGTCCGTGCTCACGAGGTCCGGGAGCACCGGGCAGAAGTTGATGATCGCAAGGCCCAGCTCCGCGCAATAGGATTTCAGCTCATGGCGCGCGGCATGGACCGCGCGCAGATTCGGCTCGCGGACGCCCTCCAGCTCGGCCGCGGTGAATCCCATGTCGGCCATCTCGCGCAGCGCGCGCTGCGTTTGGGCCATCGTCGGCGGGTAACCGTACGCGCTGATGGCGTACAACCAGCAGCAGTTGATCTTCACGTTGCGTGACCGCGGCGAGCGGAAGCGAGCCGCGCGCGAACCATGGCTACGCCATGGTTCGCGGCCGTGCCTTCGTGTGCACAGCCGCTCACTGCAATGGATGGCCGGTCTGGATGAACGAGACCAGGTCGCCGACGGCCTGCAGCAGATCGGGGGCGTAGTGGCCCACGACGAGTCCCACGAAGAGGGGTTTGAGCCGCTCGTACGACTCCACTCCGCCCAGTTTGACCACGAGGGACTTGATGATCCAGGCGATCAGCGCGGTGAAGATGTACACGTTGCCCTGAGAGCCGCCCGGCTTGCCGAGCGCGCCCAGCACCAGGCCGACGGGGTGCAGGAACCAGCCCACGACCCGATTGCGCATCACGACGAGCCCGCTCGCCAGCGCGGCGCCGGCCGTCAGCCAGCCGAGGCGGGGGCCGTCCACGCCGACCTTCGTCGTGCGGGCGCACTCGGCGGCCTGATCGTAGGGGATGCGCATGGCCCACTGGTACGACCAGTTGCCGAAGTTGTTGGCCCCTCGGTCGTATCCCAACTTCGCGGTGGCGAAGATCGAGATGGCGGTGGAGAGCGCGACCGCCGCGAGCCCGGTCCAGAGGACCGCGCGCGGGAAACGGAAGGCGGTTCGGGTCTTCTCGCCCTGGAGGGAGATCGAGGTGAGGCTGATCATGCTCGACCCGGTGACCCAGGATTCCGACAGGGCAAGCGCCACGAAGCCCGCGGGCGCGAGCGCGGCGGTTCCGCCGGCGAGCAGCGCGAAGCTCGAGGGCTCGATCGGCCAACCCAGTTCCATCCCCGATTCGGCGGTGAGGCGCGCGAAACCGATGTACCCGAGCCCCGAGGAGAGCAGGAACGAGACGAGCGGCCCGACGGAGCGCAAGCCGAGCGCGACCATCCACGCGCCCAGCGCGGCCGACGCCCCGACGAGCGCGAGGAGCGTGGCGCGGGGCGACATCCATCCCCCGACGGCGTCCTCGCCCCGGAGCCCCGCGCGCACGAACGTCCGGAGCGCGCCGCGCCCGGACCAGAGGCTGATCGCCACCAGCGCGAGCACCGAACCGGCGGTCTGCCAGCCGCCCACGCTGCCGCCCCAGCCGAAGACATCGTTGTGCTCGAGCTTCACCCCCGCGAGGCTCAGGACGTGCTGCTCGAGCGCGAAGGCGAAGAAGCACACGATCATCGAGAGCAGGATGTCGCGGTGGACGAAGTAGAAGAGGCCGAGCAAGGCGACGTTCAGGACCGGGATGAACCGCTCCGCGCCCTTGAGCCACTCGAGGCCCTCCGGGCCGGCGCCGAAGTAGAGCGACATCTTCGGAAACACGGGCAGGTACGATTGCAGGAGGTTCCAGGCCGGCACGGACGCCGACGCCGCCGCGCCCCACCAGAAGCGGCGGTCGCGCATCGCGCCGCGCACGAGGGAGAGCACGGTCTCGGCCATCGGGAAGGTGAGGCGGTCGTGCTCGACCCACTGCCGCGCGAGCAACGAGCCCAGCGCGGCGCTGAAGAGCGCGAGCGCGATGGTGAACGCAGACCAAGCCGCGGCCGGGACGATCCACCGCCGCCAGGGGCGCGCCACCGAGTCGGGCAGGCCGTTGTAGAAACCCGAGGCGTACGGCTCGTCGAGCGGGCCGACCGCCCAGCGCGGCAGGTTCGGCAGCACGTGCTCCTTCCAGCCGTTCTCCGGAGAGGCGAACACCGCGGGCGAGGTGAGGAGCGGCATCTGCATCTCGATGAAGGCCCACGTCGCGGCCCAGCTCCCCAGGAGCAGGACCAGGTAGCAGGCGATCGCCTCCTCGGGGGCCACGACCGGCGGGAGACGCCGGCGCGCCCGGTACGCGTCCGCCCCGCACAAGGCGACGAGGACGGACGTGGCACCGAGGGGCAGCACGCCCCAGGACGCCAGGTTGCCGCGCTGCAGCACGTTCGAGAGAAAGGGCGCGACGGCCGCCATGAACGCGGTCCCGGCGAGGCTCAAGCCCATCAGCACGGCCCAGCGGCGGGGAGACGTCTGAGTGCCCATCAATAAATCAACGGGGTGACGGCCTTGGACATCAGCGTCACCGCGATCGCGACCATGCCGATCAGCCCCATCCCGCACGCGAATCCGGCGGCCAGGATCGGCGTGTACGCCTCCCACTTCTTCTGCCCGAACCGCTTGCCGAGCCGGACCCCGATCATGGCGCCGATGAACATCGGGATGGCGTCGTGCGGCCACAGCGCGAAGGAGCCGATCAAGCTGAAGAAGAAAAGCTGAGGCAGTTTCGCGAGCGTCGTGATGCCCCAGAGCGCCAGCGCCAGCCCCATGCCGCCGAAGATGAACTTCCAGTTGAGGACCCGCGAGATGAAGAACGCCCGGGCGGGATTGTCCGGGTCCGTGATGGACAGCCAGACGTACTGGTTCTGGACGCCCAGGGGCCAGAGGCGCTGCGCGTACGGGTACGAGGACGAGGGGATGGGCGCGAGTTTCCAGATGAGCGACCAGTACAGGAAGCTGAACACCAGCATCAGGATCGTCGTGAGGATCGTGAGCTTGATGAGGCTGCTGAACTTCGTCCGGGCGAGCTCCAGTTCGCGGAACGTCCGCGTGTCGAAGCCGTGGTCGTACAGCGGCACGGGCGCGAACCAGAGCGCGATCCCCCGGTATCCGCTGAGAAAGAACGTCATCTCGCGCAGGAAGGGAAAGGGCGAGCCGGCCGAGCTGCCCGTGATCCCCACCATCCGCGCCGTGATGTAGGAATTGAGGGGGCTCCACAGCAGGCCGAACACCGCGGTGATCCATACCGGAAACTCCGGGACCAGCAGCTTCACGGCCAGGATGAGCCCGAGCGTCGAGCCTGCCCACAGCACGAGCGACCACCCCGGGGAGAAATCCCCGCGGCCGGCCGGC
>CAYHEI010000244.1:0-5289 GCA_964355385.1 uncultured bacterium
TGGGGCCGGAGGCTGCGCGCGCCCTTCGCCGCCGCCGGGCTCTTGCTGGTCGCGGTGGGGTTCGGTCGGATGGCGCCGTACTGGGTCAACATGGTCGCGAAGATGGAGTGCGTGACCGTCCCTCATCTGTACGCGCCCTCCACGATTCCGCGGCTCGGCGCGCTCGAGATCCCGCCGGAGCAGCGCGAGAGTCTGGTCAATTTCATCGGGGGAGTGAGGGCGCTGTGCCCGCCGGGGAAGCGCATCTTCTTCGCCGCCGTCAGCTACGAGTATGTGCCATTTCTCGCCGACCGCGCCGCGCTGGCGCCTTTCCCGCGCGATCTGGACGCGGGATCAGCCGCCGAGCAGGACGAGGTGCTCGCGGCGCTGGACCGGGAAAAACCCCCCGTCGCCATCATGCGCGACGACGGCCTCTTCCTCTCGTACGCCGAAGAGCATCCCCGCGAGCTCGCCTACATCAAGTCGCACTACCGGCTGGAGGCCGTCGCCGGCGACGTCAGCGTGTACGTGCGGAAGCGCTGACCATCTCACATCGTTGATCAGCCGGGGCGGGTGAGCTCCCGGAGGACGGCGGGGAGGATGCCGCCGTGGCGGCGGTATAATTGAGTCATGGACGCCGCTGCCTCGCAGACCGCCCCTTGGTTCGGAACCCGGGAACAGCTGCGTCAACGCGTGCGGCAATGGGAGGAAGTCAACCGCTGGGAGGAGCGTGAGGATCCGCTCCGACGGCGGTCGCCGGAGGAGGCGCTGCGCTGGTCGGGAGAGATTCTCGAGGCTCGCCGCCGGCGGGGCGATGTTCCCGCGGACGATGACGGGAGCGGACCCATCCGCTTGCACGCATGCCTGGAACGGTTGACACGGCCGACCTGACCCCGCTCGAGTCGGCGCTGCTGCTCGCCGTCGAGACGGTCGAGCGGGAGTCGATTCCCTACATGATCATCGGGGGCGCCGCGCTCAATCTCTGGGGATACACCCGCCCCACCAAGGACGTCGATCTCACGATCTGGGTGGAGCCGGAGCGGGAGGCGCGGGCCGTCCAGGCGCTCGTGGCGCGATTGGCCCCCCGCGTACCGGACCCCGAGGCGTTCGTGGCTCGCAGCCGCGTGCTGCTCGTGCGCACTCCTGATGGCGTCGGCGTCGATCTCACCTTCGGGTCGCTTCCGTGGGAGCAGGCCGCCATTCAGCGCTCTGTCGCGATTCGCATCCATGACCGGACGGTGCGTGTTGGTTCCGTCGCAGATCTGGCATTTCAGAAGGCGCTCGCCGGGCGACCGCAAGATCTTGCGGACCTCCGGTACCTGATCACCCGCCACGCGGACGCCATCGATCGGCCGACGCTCGACGGCCAGATCCGAGAACTCGCCACGGCGCTGGATCGCCCCGATCTCCTGCGCGAGTACCTGGCCTGCTGGAAGGACTGATCAGCCGGGGCGGGTGAGCTCCCGGAGGACGGCGGGGAGGATGCCGCCGTGGCGGAAGTACTCGACGTCGGCGTTCGTGTCGAGCCGGGCGACGGCGGAGAAGGACGAGGCGGAGCCGTCCTCCTTCACGACCCTGACCGTCACATGCTGACGGGGGGAGAGGCCGGCGGCCAATCCGGCAATCGAGTAGGTCTCGCGGCCGGTCAGGCCCAAAGACTCGCGCGACTCGCCCGGCAGGAACTCCAGCGGGAGCACGCCCATCTCGACGAGGTTGCTCCGGTGGATGCGCTCGTAGCCCTGGGCGATGACCGCTCGAACACCCAACAACGCGGTCCCCTTGGCGGCCCAGTCACGCGACGATCCCGTGCCGTACTCTTTCCCCGCGATGACGACCAGGGGGACGCGGGCTTTGGCGTACGCCAATGAGGCGTCGTAGATCGTTTCCTTGGCCCCCGACAGGAGGTTCACCGTCCAACCGCCCTCGACCCCCGGCACCAGGGCGTTGCGCAGGCGGATGTTCGCGAAGGTGCCCCGGATCATCACCTCGTGGTTGCCGCGCCGGGAGCCGTAGGAATTGAAGTCCACGGGCTGGATGCCGTGCGCGATCAGATACTTGCCCGCGGGCGTGTCGGCCGGAATCGAGCCCGCGGGGGAGATGTGGTCGGTGGTCACCGAATCGCCGAGGCTCGCCAGGGCCCGCGCTCCCGCGATGTCGGTCAGCGCGGCGGGGGCGGCGCCGACGCCGTCGAAGTACGGTCCCTGCTTGATGTAGGTGGAGGAGGTGTCCCACGTGTAGCGGTCGCCCGTCGGGACCGGCAGCGCCTTCCAGCGCTCGTCGCCGTCGAACGCTTCCGCGTAGCGCGCGCGGAACATGTCGGCGCGCACGGCCCCGCGCACGGCGTCCGCGATCTCCCGGCTGGTCGGCCAGACGTCCTTGAGGAAGACGGGTTTCCCGTCCCGGCCCTTCCCCAGCGGCTCGGTGGCGAGGTCCAGGTCCACCCGGCCGGCGAGCGCGTACGCGACGACGAGCGGAGGAGAGGCGAGGTAATTCGCCTTGGTGACGGGATTGATGCGCCCCTCGAAGTTCCGGTTGCCGCTCAGGACGGCGGCCACCACGAGGTTGCCGGTCTTGATGCCCTGGGCGACCGCCTCGGGCACCGGCCCGCTGTTGCCGATGCACGTCGTGCAGCCGTAGCCCACGAGGTTGAAGCGCAGCGTGTTCAGGAAGGGCGTCAGCCCCGCCGCGTCGAGGTAGTCCGTGACGACGCGCGAGCCCGGCGCGAGGCTGGTCTTGACCGTCGGGGAGACCGTGAGGCCGCGCTCCACCGCCTTCTTGGCCAGGAGACCCGCCGCGATCATCACCGAGGGGTTCGAGGTGTTCGTGCAGCTCGTGATGGCCGCGATCACCACCGAGCCGTGCCGCAGCGGCGCGCTGGCGCCGTTCGTCCCGACCGAAACCTCGGTGCGGACCGCATCCGGGGCGACTCCAAAGCCATTTTCCTTGGTTCCAATGGAGAGAGATTTCAAAAAGGACTCCTTGACCTTGCCGAGCGGGAGGCGGTCTTGGGGCCGCTTGGGTCCCGCCAGCGAGGGCTCCACGGTCGCGAGGTCGAGCTCGAGCCGGTCCGTGAACTCGGGGTCCGGCGTCGCGTCGGAGCGGAAGAGGCCCTGGGCCTTGCAGTAGGCTTCCACGAGGGCCACGCGCTCGGGGGCGCGGCCCGTCAGTGCGAGATACCGGAGCGTTTCGTCGTCCACGGGGAAGAAGCCGATCGTGGCGCCGTACTCGGGTGACATGTTCGCGATCGTCGCGCGGTCGGCGAGGCTGAGCGCCGAGAGGCCCGGACCGAAGTACTCCACGAACCGCCCCACCACCCCGCGCTTGCGGAGGAGCTGGGTCACCGTCAGCACCAGGTCGGTCGCCGTGGCGCCCTCGGCCAGACGCCCGATCAGCTTGACCCCGATCACCTCGGGCGGCAGCATGGCCATGGGGGTGCCCAGCATCGCGGCCTCGGCCTCGATGCCGCCCACGCCCCAACCGACGACGCCCAGGCCGTTGACCATCGTGGTGTGGGAGTCCGTGCCGATCAGCGTGTCGGGAAACGCCAGCGTTTCCCCGTGCCGCGCCCGGCGTTCCACCACGCTCGCGAGGTGCTCGAGATTGACTTGATGAACGATTCCCGTCCCCGGCGGCACCACTCGGAAGTTGCGCAGCGCGCGCTGCCCCCAGCGCATGAACGCGTAGCGCTCCAGGTTGCGTTCGTATTCCCGGGCGAGGTTGGTGCCCAGCGCCTGCTCGCTGCCGAACGCGTCCACCTGGACCGAGTGGTCGATGACGAGGTCCACCGGGATGACCGGGTTGATCCGGGCGGGATCGCCGCCCAGCCCCGCGGCGGCGTCCCGCATGCTGGCCAGATCCACGAGGACCGGCACGCCGGTGAAGTCTTGCAGCAGCACGCGGGAGGGCGTGAAGGGAATCTCCCGCTCGGGGAGGCCGCGGGGGGCCCAGCGCGCCAGCGTTTCCACGTCGGCGGCGGCCACGAGCCGGCTGTCTTCGTTGCGGAGCAGGTTTTCGATCAGGACCTTGATGCTGAAGGGCAGGCGGGAGATGCCCGCGAAGCCGCGCCGTTCGAGGGCGGGGAGCGAGAAGATGCCGAGCGTTGCGCCGCCCGCCGTCAAGGTCGTCTTCGCTCCGAAGCTGTCGGGGTGTCCTGCCATGCCCAACGTTATAGCGTGCTGGAGGCGCGCACGGCAAATGAACGGACACGCTTGGTATCATGACCCTGTGACCCGGATGCCGGATGGCTCTCGCGGCAGCTGACGTCGTTGCGCGCTTGCGCGGCACGTACACCGCGCTGATCACGCCGTTCCGCGGCGACGCGGTGGACGAGGCGGCGTTCCGGGCGCTCGTGGAGCGCCAGATTGCGGAGGGGGTGGACGGCCTCGTGCCGGTCGGCACGACGGGGGAGTCGCCCACCCTCACGTTCGAGGAGCACATCCGGGTGATCCGTTGCTGCGTCGAGGCGGCGCGCGGGCGGGTGCCGGTGCTCGCGGGCGCGGGCGCGAACAGCACGCGCGAGGCCCTGGAGCTGTCCGAGGCCGCGCGGGAGGCCGGCGCCGACGGCCTGCTCTCCGTGGCGCCCTACTACAACCGTCCCACCCAACGGGGGCTGCTTCTGCACTACCGGACCCTGCTGGAAGAGGTGGACCTCCCCCTGGTGCTCTACAACATCCCGGGGCGCACCGGGGTCAACGTCGAGCCCGAGACGATGGCCGCCCTGCGATCGTCCCCGCGGTTCGCGGGCGTGAAGGAGTCGGCGGGGAGTTGCGACCAGGTGTCCCGGATTCTCGAGCTCTGCGGCCCCGACTTCCCGGTCCTCTGCGGGGATGACTCGCTGACGCTGCCGTTCATGTCGGTCGGCGCGCGGGGTGTGATCTCGGTCGCGTCCAACCTCGTCCCGCGGGAGACTTCCGCCATGGTCCGGGCGTTCATGGAAGGCAGGCCCGGCGAGGCGCTTGCGCTGCACCGCCGGCTGTACCCGCTGATGAAGGCGCTGTTCATCGAGACCAGCCCCGGCCCGATCAAGGCCGCGATGGCGATGCTGCGCCTGTGCGAGGGCGGTCTCAGGTCGCCCCTCGCCCCGATGGACGACGCGAATCGCGAGCGGCTGCGCAAGGCGATGGCGGGTGTCGGACTGAAGGTATGAAGACCCGCGTGTCGCGCGTCGCCCGGTGGGCGGTCCTCGGCGTCATCGCGGCCCTGGACGCGGCCGCGGCGGGGCGGTCCGGCGGCTCTTACGCCTTCATCATAGGCAAGCTTCCCGTCGGCGCGCGCGCGATCGGGCTGTCGGGCGCCGACGCCGCGGCAGCC
>CAYHEI010000245.1:0-5228 GCA_964355385.1 uncultured bacterium
TCGCCGCGACGCACGAGCTGCCGGGCGCGGGGATCCGCTACGGCAGCGTCGTGGCCGCGCTGCCGCGGCCGGGCGGCGCGGGGACGATCGCCCTCGGCGGCGCGGCCTACGACTTCGGCTCGTACGCGATCCGCGACGAGAACGGCGCGGGCGCGACGACGGCGCGCGACGTGGACTCGGCGCTGGTCCTGGCCTGGGGGTTCGCGAACCCGGCGTGGCTGGGCGGGAACGGCCGGACGGGGATCGCCGTCGAAGGCGCGCGGGAGACGGGGAGCCGGGACTTGCTCGCGTACTCCGTCGCGGGGGCCTACGAGGTTGCGGCGGGCGTGGAGCTCGGGCTCGCGTTGCTGCATGCCGGCCCGGCGCTCGGCGGATGCACGCCTCCCACGGTCGCCCGCGCCGGGTTGGCGTGGACCGCGGGTTCCCGGCTGCTCCGCGCGGGCGATGCGGAGGCGGGCGGGGCGGCGCGCGCGCGCGCCGTGGCCGGCGAGGCCGAGGCCCGCCTGGCCGCGGGGCTCCTCGCCCGCGCGGGCTGGCGCTGGCGCGAGCGCGACGACGGGCTCGGCGCGCTCGGCGGCGCCGCGCTGGGACTCGGCGCGCGCGCGGGCCCGTTCGCGCTCGACTACGCCCTCCATCCGGCCGGTGTCGCGGGCCTGGTCCATCGCTTCGCGGTGTCCTGGCAGGGGCGCGGCGGGACCTCGAGCTCCGCCGCAGAGGAGGCTCCGAGTCCCGCCGAAGCGCGGGATCCGTATCGCGCCGCGCTCGACCGCTATGTCGCGGGCGATCGCGCCGGCGCGGAGGAAGGCGCCCGGGCGGTGCTCGCGGCGGAGCCGGGGCACGCGGGCGCTTGGCAGCTCCTCGGGAACCTCCGGTACGAGGCCGGCGACGGCGCGGGCGCGCTCGAGGCGTACCGGCAGGCCCTCGCCGCGGACCCGGCGAACGAGGCGCTCAAGTCCTTCATCGCGCGCCTCGAGGCGGCGCCGTGATGCCGAGGCGCGCGCTCGTCGCAGGACTCGCGGCGGCGTGGCTGGCGGGCCGCGGCATGGCTCAGGACGCGTCCTGGACCGGCGGGGCGGATCTCACCACCGGTCCCGGGGGCTACTGGTCTTCGGCCGGAACGTTGACGGTCTCGCCCGCCCCGTCGTACGGGCTGGAATGCTCGTGGGGCCGGGGCGGATCCGGTTCGCTGCCGTCCGAGTCGCGCCGGTCGCTCGCGCTCGGCGGCTGGGCCGCGCTGGGCCGCGACGTCAGCGTCAGCGTGCGTCACCGGGGCTACACGGGCGCGGAGGGGTTCCTGGTGGACCCGGATACGGGCGAGGCGGTCGGCACGGTTCCGGAGCGGCAGTCCAGCGCCTTGCTCTCGGCCGGGATGGCGGTGAACGCGTGGCGGGGTCCGGAAGGCGGCGCGCTCGCGGAGGCCTCGTTGCGGCTGGACACCGGGCTCGCGGCGGGGCGGCACGATCTGCCGGTCTGGATGCTCGCGCCCGCGCCGGCGGGACCCGCCCCGGAGCCGTCCGCGCCCGCGGCCGGGACGCTGCGGATCGACGAACGCGAATACTCCGGCGGCGTCACGCTCGCGTATCGCGGCGTCTCGCTCTCCGGCTTCCGCGCCCGGCACGACTACGCCGACCGCTACACGTCGGACGATCCGCGTTTCGCGCGCGTCCCGGCGGACGTGCAGGAACAGATCGTCGCGGGCGCGCGCACGTCGGTTTCGAGTACGCTGCGGGGCTTCGTCGTGGATGAGACGACCTGGACCGCGGGTTGGCGGGCGTCCTCCGCCCTGAGCCTCAGCCTGTCCTACGGGCGAGACCGGCTGCGGGACGAGACGGGGGAGACGCGGCTCTGGACCGGGGAGGCGGCCTGGTCGCCCCGCGACTGGCTCGAGGTGCGCGCGGGCGCCACCGCGGTCCGCGCGGACGGGTCGAGCAGCCGGTACCTCTTCCTGGGCGCGACGATCATCCGCTGACGCGCCCCGTGGTAAGGTGGTCGGCGTGATCGCCCCGGAGCGAAACGAGCGCCTGCCCGTCGGCGTCTGCATGTGGGGTATGACCTACACCCTGGGCGTCCAGGGAACGGGCACCCCGCGCCGTCATCCGGCCCCGCTCGGGCCGGAAGCCTTCCTCGATCTTGCCGCGTCGCTGGGCCTCGGCCGCGCGGAGCTGAGCGCGGAATACGTCGCGCCGGACCTCGACGCCGGGAAGCTCGCGGTCTTCCGGTCCCGCGCGCACGACCTAGGGTTGGCCGTCACGCTCAGCGGGCCGGGGCTGGACGTGGAGGGGGCGCCCGCCGCCCTGCGGCGCGCCTTCGACGCGGCGGAAGCGCTGGGCGCCCGTCACATCCGGACCACCCTCAGCAAGATCCTCTGCGGGGAGCGGAAGCTGCTCGGGGGCCTCGGCGGCTGGCGCGCGCACCTGCGCCGGGTGGCGGACGTGCTGCGCGAGATCGCGCCCGACGCGGAACGGCGGGGTCTGGCGCTCGCGATCGAGAACCACCAGGACGCCACGTCGTGGGATCTCATGGAATTGTGCGAGGCATCCGGGAGCGCGGCCGTGGGCGTCAACCTGGATACGGGCAATCCGCTGGCGGTCGGAGAGGACATCCTGAGCTTCGCCCGGCGCATCCTCCCGCGCCTGGTGAACGTGCACTTGAAGGACTACCGGATGTTCGCGACCGGCTCCGGCTACCGGCTCGTCCGCTGCGCGCTCGGGGAGGGCCTCGTGCCGTTCCGCGAGCTGTTCGAGCTCTTCCGCGAGCGTCCGGCGGCGACGCTGAGCATCGAGCTGGCGGCGCTGGACAACCGCCATATCCGTTTCCTCGATGACGACTGGTGGGAGGGGCTGGGGCCGCGGGACATCCGGGACGTGCTGCCGGTCGTGCGGCTGTGGCGCGAGCGCGCCGAGACGGGAGAGTACCGTACGCCCTGGGAGCGCGGCCGCGACGCCGAGCTGCCCGGCTACGAGATGGACCAGATGATGCGCAGCGTCCGGTACATCCGGGAGTTGCTGTCGCCGGTGCCGGTCCGATGACCGTGCTGGATCAGTTCAAGCTCGACGGCCGGGTGGCCCTGGTCACGGGTGGGTCGCAGGGGCTCGGGAAGGCGATGGCCGGGGCGCTGGCCGAGGCGGGCGCGACGACGGTCCTGTGCTCGCGCCACGCGGATGCCTGCGAAGCCGCCGCCCGGGAGATCGCCGCGGCGAGCGGCCGGCCGAGCGCCGGGCTCGCGCTGGACGTGACGAAGGAGGACGACGTGGACCGGGTGTTCGCCGAAGTCGGGAAGCGCTTCGGCCGGCTGGACGTCGTGATCAACGCCGCCGGGCTCAACATCCGGCACGCGATCGAGGACTTCCCATTGGATGGTTTCAAACAGGTCATAGAAACAAACCTGACGGGCACGTGGCTGGTCTGCCGCGCGGCCGCCCGGGCGATGAAGCCCCGCAAGGAAGGGTCGGTCATCAACCTCGGCTCCGCCCTGAGCAAGGTGGCGCTGCCGGAGCGCTCCGCCTACTGCGCGTCCAAGTTCGGAGTTCTCGGGATCACGCAGGCGCTCGCCCTGGAATGGGCCGCCTCCGGGGTGCGCTGCAACGCCATCTGCCCGGGACCCTTCCTGACGGAGATGAACCGGCCGCTCCTGGCGCAGCCCGGGAAGGCGGCCTTCGTGGTAGGTCAGACCGCGCTCAACCGCTGGGGCGAGATGCGCGAGATCGTGGGCGCCGCCCTCTTCCTGGCGAGCCCCGCCTCGACCTACGTGACCGGGAGCGCGCTGTACGTGGACGGCGGCTGGACGGCGCGATGAGCGCGCTCGAGCCGAAACTCAAGGGAAAGGTCGCGCTGGTGACGGGCGCCGCGCGCGGGTTGGGGCGCGCGTACGCGCTGCGCCTGGCCCGGCTCGGCGCGGACGTGGCGGTGAACGACATCCGCATGGACGCGGCGAAGGAGTGGAACGAGGAGCTGTCGGCCCCCACGGTCATGGACGAGTGCCGGGCGCTGGGCGTGCGCTCCATCGGCATCGAGGCGGACGTGACGAAACGGGCGCAGGTGAACGCCATGACCGACCGGATCGTGAAGGAGCTGGGCTCCCTCGACATCCTGGTCACCAACGCGGGCGGGCAACTGCACCCGACCGGCGAGGGCCGGACCGACGCGGAGACGATGGGGGAGGAGGACGTCCGCTTCATCCTGGACGTCAATCTCATGTCCACGATCTTCTGCTGCCAGGCCGCCGCGAAGGTGATGAAGAAGCGCAAGTGGGGGCGCATCGTCACCGTGTCCTCGGTGGCGGCGTTCGGCGGCGCGGGCCTGGTGAGCTACGGCATCGCCAAGGCGGGAATCATCCGCTACTCCCGCTCCCTCGCGCGCGAGCTGGCGCCGCACGGCATCAACGTCAACGCGGTCGCCCCGGCGCTCATCGGCACGAGCCGGGCGTTCGGCCAGTTCCCGGAGCGCAAGGCGCTGGGTCCGACCATCCCGCTGGGCCGGGTGGGCGTGCCCGAGGACGTCGCCAAGGTGATCGAGTTCTTCGTCACCGATCTCGCGGATTACGTGACGGGGCAATGCCTGGTGGTGTGCGGGGGGCTCTATCTCAATGTCTCGTAACCCCGCCTCTGTAAGCACTGCCGGCGGCGAGATGCTATACTCTTTACGTCCCACGCCGGGCAACCGGCGGGGACGGACAACCAGATCTGCCGCTCACCAAGTTTGCGGTCCCCCTGTCCCGACCTCTAGGCCATGGAGCCCCTCACGAAACGAGCTACGAGCTGAGTCCACACTGTCAGTTAAGGAGGCCACATGGCCAAGTTGTATGTCGGGAATCTGAATTTCGAGACCACCGAGGATGATTTGAAGGCGTTCTTCGCCGAGGTCGCGCAGGTGAGCCGCGCGACGGTCATCCGGGACAAGTTCACGAACCAGTCCCGCGGATTCGCGTTCGTCGAGATCGACGACGCGGCCGTGGCGAGCAAGGCGATCGCGGCGCTGAACGGGCGCCAGCTGGGCGGCCGCAGCCTCAAGGTCAACGAGGCGAAGCCGCAGGAGTCGCGCTCGGGTGGCGGCGGTGGCGGTGGCGGTCCGCGCCGGTTCTGAGCTAACAAGTTTGAACGGCACCGCGAAGTAAGCAAGGCCGGGGCCCCCCCCCAAAGCCGGGGGGCCCCCCCCCCCCCCCAACCCGCCGGGCCCCCCACGCCCGGCCGCAAGGAAGAAGGGCGGGGGGGGTAATAGGATTGATTAAG
>CAYHEI010000246.1:0-5223 GCA_964355385.1 uncultured bacterium
CTTCACCGCCTTCTACCTCTTCACGATCTACTACGCCCGGCTGAAGGGTGATCTCTCCGCGGCGGACGCCGCGAAGATGGTCGCGCAGCTCGAGCGGCTGCCGGATCTGATCGAGATAATCTTGAAGGGGAAAGAGTCGATCGCGGCCCTGGCGAAGAAGTACCAGGCTGCCCCGAGCGCCCTCTACCTGGGGCGCAAGTTCAACTACCCCACGGCGCTTGAGGGCGCGCTCAAGACCAAGGAGATCTCCTACATGCACGCCGAGGGGTACGCGGCGGGCGAGATGAAGCACGGGCCGATCGCCCTTATCTCCAAGGACATGCCCATCATCTGCCTCGCGCCCAAGGGCGACACATACGACAAGATGGTCAGCAACATCCGGGAGGTCGGCGCGCGCGCGGGCCGCATCATCGCCGTCGCCACCGAGGGTGACAAGGACATCGCCGGGATCGCCGAGGACGTCATGTACGTCCCCGAGGTGCCCGAGGAGTTCTCCCCGGTCGTGAACGTCATCCCGCTTCAGCTTCTCGCCTACTACTTCGCCCGCGAGCGCGGCTGCGACATCGACAAGCCCCGGAATCTGGCTAAGTCCGTCACTGTCGAATAGCTATTGGGGACGTAGTTCAGTTCTTCACATTCTCTTAAGAATCTTAACAACTGAACTACGTCCCCAACTCCGGCGGTGGCGATGATGATGATACTCTTCGAGGACGATGACCTGATCGCGGTGGACAAGCCGGTGGGAGTGCGCGTGATTCCCGGACGCGGCGCGGCTGCCGGCCCCTGCCTCAAGGAGCTTGTGGCGGCTCACCTCGGGTCGCCCGCCTTCGTGGTGCATCGCCTGGACGAGGACACCAGCGGCGCGATCCTGTTCGCCAAGCACGCCGCGGCCCATCGGACCCTCTGCATGCAATTCGAGCGGCACGAGGTGAAGAAGACCTACCTCGCCCGCGTCTTGGGCAAGCTCGAGGGCGAAGGCGTCATCAATCGTCCGATCCGCGAGTTCGGATCGGGCCGAATGGGGGTGGACCGCCGGGGCAAGGTCGCCCGAACGCGGTGGCGTTCCCTCGAATCCGGCGAGGCCTCCTCCCTGATCGAGGCCGAGCCGCTCACCGGCCGCCGCCACCAGCTCCGCGTCCACTTCTACGCGGCGGGCCACCCTATCCTGGGCGACACCAAGTACGGCTCCCCGCGTCCCGTCGGCGGCGCGGACCGCCTGATGCTCCACGCCACGGGGCTGCGCCTCACCGCCCCGTCGGGACTCCCGCTGGAGCTCCGGTCACCGCCGCCTAGGCACTAGGCCGCACCAGCTCAGATCTCCTTCCGCACGAGCGAACGCGCGCCGACGCGCAGCGAGGCCAGGACGCAGCCTGCGCTCAGCGCGGCGACCGCGACCCAAGCCCCGACGGTCCACCACGCGGACGGGGGGGGACGCCGGAACAGCGCGGCGTAGTAGTGCAACCGGACAGGCTGGGCCTGCAACAGGATGATCGAGGACACCGCCGCCAGCGAGGCCGTCATGAACGTGAACCCGCCGAAGCTCGTCACGATCTCCTCGGGATTCGACACCGTGAATTTCGCGAACACCGCTCCGCAGCCCGCGGCAAGGGCGCTCACGCACAGCGCCATGCCCAGCAGCGACACGGTGGCGGACCACGCCATGTAGCGGTCCACCCCCAGCAGCGGCACCGTAAATCCCACGAGGCAGCCGCCGAGCACGAGCAGCGGGACGATCCCCGCCAGCCAGCGCGCCGCGAGATACCCGCGCATGTCGAGCGGCGACGCGCGTAGCACGGCGAACGTCGCGCCCTCCAGGCTCACTTGCGGGAAGAGAAAGCGCGCCGCCACCGCCGTCAGAATCATCCCGATGAACCCGAGATTGAGGAAGAACAGCAAGCTCCGAAGATCCCTCGTGATCTGCGTTGGAACCACCGAAATATTAAAGACATAGATGAGGATGAGGGACGACAGTAGCAGCACCTGGCCCCACTGCGCGGGCTCGCGCACGAACACCTTGAGGTCCTTGAGCATGATCGCGGCGCGCGGGCCGGAGGCGCCCGGCAGCCAGCGCGAGGCGAACCGGACGCCGCGCCGGACCCCCATGGATTCCGCGGCCCGCTGCCAGGCCGGGCGGTACGCGCGCGCCGCCAGGACCAGGCAGCCCGCCCAAGCCGCCGCCGCGGTCCCCCACAGCAGGGCGGAGGGCCCCCAATACGCCAGTGGATCGCGCCCGGCCCGGGTGGCCGCAATCGCCGCGGAGGCCATCCAGGCCGAGGGGAGCCAGGGCGCGGACGGCGCGGCCAGAGTCTTCAGAAATTCGAGGACCTGCATGTCATCCGTGCGGCTCACGAGCCGCTCGGGTTGCAGGAGGCGGAACACGACGCCCGCGGCGCTGAACATGAGCGCGCCGATCAGCAACATCGCCTCGCGCATCCGGCGCGCGGGAAAGTACCGCAGCAGACCGTTATTAAGGGCCTGGCCCGCCGCGGCCGGGATCAGCAGGAAGGGAATCATGGCCAGCGCCGCGAGCGGGTAGAACGAGAGCGGTGGTCGGCGCAGCGCCGCGAACGCCCCAAACAGCGGGACGCACATCAGCACGACCATCCAGGACGACCCCGCAAGCGCCTCCACCGACTTCGCCGCGAAGACCGCCACCGGGCGGACCGGAAGGGACATCAGCAGCGGCAGGTCGCGCGAGAGGAAATGGGACGACAGTGAGGCCATGATGTTCGAGTACAGGAGCATGAACAGGAAGGTGAGGAACGCCATCGAGAACATCCGGCTGACCAGCAACGGACCGATCAGGGGCTGCCGGTCGAAATAGCCGAAGACCAGCCGCAGCAGGCCGAAGACGCACCCGAGCATCGTCACGCCGGCGAGAAGCAGGAACGTCGCACGCGCCCATCGAATGGAGCCCGGGCGGACCAGGGCGTTGCGGATCCGCATGAACGGGATTCCGAGCAGCAGGCGGAGTTGGGTCAAGAGACGGCGGGGGCCGTGACGGCCAGGAAGACGCCTTCGAGCGAGCCGCCGGGCAGCCGCGTTCGGACGCGTAGCTCGTCGAGCGTCCCTTCCGCCCGCAGGCGGCCGTCGGAGACGATCCCGATGCGGTCGCACAACCGCTCCGCGATGTCCAGGATGTGGGTGGCCAGGAGCACGGTCCGCCCTTCGGCCGCGAGCGAGCGGAACAACTCTCGCAACCGGGCCGCGCTGGCCGGGTCGAGACCAACCATCGGCTCGTCGGCGACCAGGACGGCCGGGCGATGGACCAGCGCCGAGGCGATCATCAGCTTCTGCTTCATGCCGTGCGAGTAGCTCTCGCTCAGTTCGTCCCCCCAAGCCGCGAGGTTGAACCGCTCCAGCTCTTGCTCCACCCGTCGGGCGCGCTCCCCCCCGTCCACGCCGTAGAGCGCGGCGACGGTCATGAGGAACTCCCGCCCCGTGAGCCGGTCGTAGGGATGGGGCTCGTCGGAAATGTAGCCCATCAAGCGCTTCGCGTCCTCGGGGCGCTCCGCGAGCGGAACACCCGCGATCTCCACCGCCCCCGACGTGGGCTGCAGCAGGCCCGCCAGGATCCTGATCGTCGTGGACTTCCCCGCCCCGTTGGGTCCCAGAAACCCGTAGATCTCCCCGGGACGCACGGTCAGCGAGAGATCGTCCACCGCGGTGAGCGTTCCGTACCGCTTCGTGAGATTGGCGATTCTAATCACCGGAGTAGTCTACGCTACAATAGTCCTTCTCATGAGCCGGATTCGAGTCGGGATCGTCGGGGTGACGGGCTACGGGGGACAGGAGCTGCTCAAGCTCCTGCTCGGGCATCCGCGCGTCGCCGTGACCTATCTTGCGTCCAGCGGGAAGAGCGATCCCGCGCCCGCGCTGCGTCCGTTCGGGCGGTTGCCCGCCGCCGTCGAGCCCTTCGACGCCGCGCGGTGCGCCCGGGCCTGCCGGACCGCGTTTCTCTGCCTCCCCCACGCGGCATCCATGGAGGCCGCACCACCGCTCCTGGCGCGGGGCCTCCGGCTGATCGACTTCAGCGCGGCGTTCCGGCTGAAGGACGCGCGTCTCTACGACCGGCACTACGGCTTCGGGCACACCGAACCGGCCTGGTTGGCGCGCGCCGCGTACGGACTCCCCGAGCTGTACCGGAGCGCGCTCCGGCGGGCCCGGCTCGTCGCGGTGCCCGGCTGCTATCCCACGGGCGCGCTGCTCGCGCTCGCGCCGCTCGTGCGGGCCGGTCTGCTGCGGGGCCGGGCGGTGATCGATTCGAAGTCCGGCGTCACCGGGGCGGGGCGGGAAGCGCGGCCCGAGCACATGTTCGCGGAGGTGAACGAGAATATCAAACCGTACGGTGTCTTCACGCACCGGCACGAGCCCGAGATCGGCCAGGAGCTGGCCCGGGCCGCGCGGCGGCGGGTGGCGTTCACCTTCACCCCACACCTGGTCCCCATGAACCGGGGCATTCTGACGACCGTCCACGTGGAACTGAAGCGGGCGATGGCCGGGGAAACGCTGGCGGCGCTGCTGGCCCGGGCATACGCCCAGGAGCCGTTCGTGCGGGTGCTTTCGGACGGATTGCCGGACACGCGGGGCGTCCGGGGGACGAACTTCTGCCATCTTGGCGCGGCTGCGCGGGGCCGAAACGCCGTCGTGGTCTCGGCGATCGACAATCTCGGGAAGGGAGCCGCCGGCGGCGCCGTGCAGTCCTTCAACGTCCAGCACGGCTTCCCGGAGACCACGGGGCTCCTCACACCGGCCGGCGCGCCGTGAACGATCCGAAGATCCTCCGGGACGACCCGGAGATCCTGCGCAAGATGCTCCACGACCGCAACTCGAAGGTGGACGCGAGGGCTTTGCTGGCCGCCGATGCCGCCCGCCGCGCGCTCCAAACCAAGGCCGATGAGCTGCGGACCAAGAAGAACGCGGGGGCGGAACAATTCGGCCGCATGAAGAAGGCCGGGACCGCCGACTCCCCCGAAGGCGCCGCGCTCATGGCGGACATGAAAGCCCTGGATCAGTCTCTTTCGGCGATGGAGAAGGACCAGCAGGCGGTCGAGGCCGCCTTCCTGGACGTGTGGCTGCGCGTGCCCAACGTCCCGCACGATTCGGTGCCGGTGGGGGCGACCGATGCAGAGGACATCGAGCTGCGGACCTGGGGAACGCCCCGAGCCGTCCCCCAGCCCGCAAGGGCGCACTGGGACATCGGGAACGCGCTGGGACTGCTCG
>CAYHEI010000247.1:0-5211 GCA_964355385.1 uncultured bacterium
GTCCGCGACCTGGTACGCGATGGATTCCAGCGCGGCGCGCACCAGGTGCGCGCGGTTCGCGCCGCGCGTGAGCCCCGTGACCGTGCCGCGCGCGCCCGCGTCCCACCAGGGCGCGCCCAGGCCCGCGAAAGCCGGGACCAGGTGCACGCCCGCGGTGTCCGGAACCGACCGCGCGAGGGCTTCCGATTCCGCGGCGGTGCGGAGCATCCCGACCTCGTCGCGGAGCCACTGCACCACCGCGCCCGCGATGAACACGGAACCCTCGAGCGCGTACGCCGGCTCGCCGCGCGGGCCGCACGCGAGCGTCGTGAGCAGACCGTGGCGGGACCGCACGGCGCGCGCGCCGGTCGCGAGGAGCAGGAAGGCCCCCGTGCCGTAGGTGACCTTCAGGTCCCCGGGCCGCACGCCGCCCGAGCCGAACAGCGCCGCCTGCTGGTCGCCCGCGACGCCCGCGATCGGCACCCCGCCCGGCAGCGGCCCGGAGCGGACGGTCGTGCCGAACGAGCCGGCCGAGGGGCGCACCTCCGGGAGCAGCGCCCGCGGCACGCCGAACAGCGCGAGCATGCGGTCGTCCCAGGCCCGTGCCCCCAAATTGAAGAGCAGCGTGCGCGACGCGTTCGTGGGATCGGTCGCGTGGACCGCGCGCCCGGTCAGCTTCCAGATCAGCCACGCGTCCACCGTGCCGAACGCGAGCCGCCCCGCCCGCGCCGCCGCTCTCGCTCCCGGCACGTTCCGCAGCAGCCATCCTAACTTGGAACCACTGAAGTAGGGATCCAACACGAGCCCGGTGCGGCGCCGGACTTCCGGCAGCAGGCCGCGCGCGCGCAGCGCCGCGCACTCCGGGGCCGTGCGGCGATCCTGCCAGACGATCGCGCGGTGCACGGCGCGTCCCGTGCGGCGGTCCCAGAGGATCGTCGTCTCGCGCTGGTTCGCGATCCCGATCGCGGCGAGCGGCCCCCGGTGCTTCGCGCGAATCTGCCGGATGACGTCCAGGCAGGAGGCCCAAAGGTCTTCCGGATCGTGCTCGACCTCGCCGGGGCGCGGATAGAACTGGCGGATCGTCCGGTACCCGCGCGCGACGACCCGCCCCCGTTCGTCGAACAGCAGCCCGGTCGTCCCGGTCGTCCCCTGGTCCAGCGCGAGCACCGGTCCGTGTGTCATCCCTTCACCACCCCCAGCGGGCGCAGCCGGGCGACCTTCGTGGACAGCCCCGCCGCGTGCACGACGTCCACGACCTCCGTCACGTCCTTGTACGCCTCCGGCATCTCCTCCGCGATGGTGTCCCGCTGCCGGGCGCGCACCACGACCCCCCGTTCCTTGTACAGCTCGCGGTCGATGGCGCGGCCCCGGGCGGCCTTCACCGCCGCCGTCCGGGACATCCGCCGCCCCGCGCCGTGGCAGGTCGTGCCCCAGGTCTTCTCCATCGCCCCCGGCGCGCCGGCGAGCACGTACGAGGCGCGCCCCATGTCGCCCGGGATCAGCACCGGCTGGCCCACCGCGCGGTACCGCTCCGGCACCGCGGCATGGCCGGGGGGAAAGGACCGCGTGGCGCCCTTGCGGTGGACGCACAGCCGCCGGGGCCGCCCGTCCACGAGATGCTCCTCGAGCTTGGCGATGTTGTGGCAGTGGTCGTACACGAGGTGGAGCCCGAGCGCGCGGGCCGCCATGCCGAACACCCGCTCGAACCCCTCGCGCGCCCAGTGCGTCATCGCCTGCCGGTTGGCCCAGGCGTAGTTGGCTCCCGCCGCCATCGCGCCCAGGTACCGGCGGCCCTCCGCGGAGCGCACGGGCGCGCACGCGAGCTGGCGGTCCGGGATCTCGATGCCGTGCCGCCCCAGCGCCTTGCCGCACACGTCGATGAAGTCGTCGCAGATCTGGTAGCCGAACCCCCGGGAGCCGGAGTGGATCATGAGCGTGACCTGGCCCCGGAAGAGCCCGAAAGCCTCCGCGACGCGCGCGTCGAAGACCTCCTCCACCTCCTGGACCTCCAGGAAGTGGTTCCCGCTCCCGAGCGTGCCGAGCTGCCGCTTCCCGCGCTCCCGCGCCCGCTCGCTCACCTCGTCGAAATCGGCCGACTCCAGCGCGCCGCCCTCCTCCATGACGTCCCGGTCCTCGGGCCAGCCGTACCCGTGGTCGATCGCCCACGCGGCGCCCCGCCGCGAGACCTCCCGCATCTCGGCGCGGGAGAGCGTGATCGTGCCCGGCGAGCCGACGCCCGCGGGGATCAGCGCGAAGAGCGCGTCCAGCAGGGGGACCAGCTTGGGCCGGACCTCGTCCACGCGCAGCGAGGAACGGATGAGGCGGACGCCGCAATTGATGTCGAACCCGATGCCGCCCGGCGAGACCACGCCGTGCTCCGCGTCCATCGCCGCCACGCCGCCGACGGGGAAGCCGTAGCCCCAGTGGATGTCGGGCATCGCGAGCGACCAGTTCACGATGCCGGGCAGGGTGGCCACGTTGGCGACCTGCTGGGGCGTCTGGTCCATCCGCAGCTCCTCGAGCATGCGCCGGCTCGCCACGATCACCCCGGGCACGCGCATGCCGGGCATGAACGACTGGGGGAGCAGCCAGCGCTGGTCGTCGATCCGTTCGAAGGTGCCGGGGAAGGCGATCTTCTGCATGGGCGCGTCGTGACCATTCTTGCATACAATAAGGAGGTTCCATGACGATCCTCTTCATCGGAGACGTGTTCGGCAAGCCCGGCCGGCGGGTGCTCGCGGAGCGCCTGCCCGCGCTGCGGCGCAAGCGGAGCGTGGAGCTCGTGGTGGCGAACGGCGAGAACGCCGCGGAGGGGTTCGGCCTCACGCCGGCCATCGTGGAGGAGCTGTGCGCGGCGGGCGTGGACGTGATCACGACCGGCGACCACGTCTGGGACAAGCGCGAGATCACGGCGACGGTTGCGGCGGACCTCCGGCTCCTGCGCCCCTCCAACTATCCCGAGGGCGCCCCCGGGCGGGGCGCCGTCGTCGCCGTCGGCGCCTCCGGCCTCAAGATCGGCGTGCTCTGCCTCCAGGGGCGCGTCTTCATGTTCAAGCAGATCCTGGACGAACCCTTCCGCCACGCCGCCCGGGAGGTCGCGCGCTTGAAGCAGGAGACCCCGGTGGTCGTCGTGGACTTCCACGCCGAGGCCACGAGCGAGAAGGTCGCGATGGGCTGGCACCTGGACGGCGCGGCCAGCGCGGTCCTGGGCACGCACACCCACGTCCAAACCGCCGACGGCCGCGTGCTGCCCGGGGGTACGGCCTACCTGACCGACGTCGGGATGACGGGACCCGCGGACGGCGTGATCGGCTTCGACCGGCAGCGCTCCTTGCACCGGTTCCTGACCCAGACCGCCCCCTCCTGGCAGGTCGCGGCCGGGCCCGTTCAGCTCTGCGGCGCGCTCGTGGAGGTGGACGAGAAGACCGGGCGCGCCGCGTCCCTGGAGCGGGTGTTCGAGATCTATCCCGCGGAGCCCCCCGCGCAGCCGTGACCATCCGGGAACAGACGCAGCAGTTCGAGCGGGAAACGCTCTCGCCGCACGCGGCGCAAAGCGCCGCCTCGCGCGGGCGCGCGCGCCCGGAGGGCGAGGACGACATCCGGACCCCCTTCCAGCGCGACCGCGACCGGATTCTCCACTGCAAGGCCTTCCGCCGGCTTGCGGGCAAGACGCAGGTCTTTCTCTCGCCCGAGGGCGACCACTACCGGACCCGCCTCACGCACACGCTGGAGGTCGCGCAGATCGCCCGCACGATCGCCCGGGCCCTGCGGCTCAACGAGGATCTCGTCGAGGCCGTCGCGCTCGGCCACGACCTGGGCCACACGCCCTTCGGGCACGCGGGGGAGTCCGTGCTGGCGAAGCTGAACCCCGGCGGTTTCCACCACAGCAAGCAGAGCCTGCGCGTCGTCGAGACGCTGGAATACGGCGGGAAGGGGCTGAACCTCACCGCGGAGGTGCTCGACGGGATCCGGCGCCACTCCAAGGGGTTGGGCAAGCTCGCGGACGTCCGCGCGAACGCGCCCGCGACGACGTTGGAGGCCGAGGTGGTGCGCCTGTGCGACTGCGTCGCGTACGCCAACCACGACCTGGACGACGCGCTGCGGGCGGGGTTCGTCCGCCTCGAGGAGATCCCCGCGGAGGTGATCGCGACGCTCGGCGACCGGTTCTCGCGGCGCATCAACACCCTCGTGCTCGACATCGTGCACGCGAGCGCGGGCCGGCCGGCGGTCGGGCTCTCGCCCCGGATCGAGGCCGGGCTGGAGGTCCTCCGGGCCTTCCTCGTGGAACGGGTGTACACCTCCCCGCAGCTCCTCGAGCACTTCGGACGGGCCAAGAACCTCCTCGAGCTCCTCCACCGCTTCTACCTCGAGCATCCCGGCGAGGTGCCGGCCGAGCAGGGCGCGGCGGGCGCCGCGCCCGCGCAGCGCGTTTGCGACTACCTCGCGGGCATGACCGACCGTTTCGCCCTCGCGCAGTTCCAGAAGCACCTCGTCCCGCATCCGTGGGGGGACGAGGAATGAGCCGGCTGGTCCCGGCGCTGGCGGCGCTCGCGCTGGCGGCGGGGATCGCGCTCGCGGCGTCGCCGGACACGCACTTCGAGCGCGCGGGCCAGGCGTGGGGGGCGGGGGACCGCGACCGCGCCCTCAAGGAGTACGACGCCGCGCTGCAAACCGGCGGGGAGAGCGCCGTCATCCGCCACAACCGCGCGATCCTGTTCCTCGAGCTGAACGACGCCGCCACGGCGCGCGACGAGGCCAGGCGCGCCGTGGACCTGGCGCCCAAGGAGGGCCGCTACCGCACGACGCTCGCGGCCGCGTGGATGGCGGGCGCGAAGCCCGAGAACCGGAAGGCGAAAGGCATCCTCAAGGGCGCGGTGCGGCTCCTGGGCGCCGCCCGCGACCACGTCGGGCTGGCGCGCGCGTACTACAACCTCGGCCTGGTCGCCCGCCGCCTGGGCGACCTCGACGAGGCGCGGCGGGACTTGCGGCTCGCGCTCGACCACGACCCCGCCAACGAGGCCGTCAAGGTCGCCCTGGAGTCCCTCGAAACCAAGCCCGCCGGGCGCTAGCCCTTCGGCGGCGCTCAGGGCTAGCCCTGAGCGAGGCCTTGAAGAGGCCGAGTCGAAGCCCTGTGGGGCGGATTGTTCATGAAGCACGAAGTGGTTCATGAATAATCCGGGCTAGCCCCAATGCCGGTCACTTAAGGGATGCCCGGATCGGATCGCTTCTTCT
>CAYHEI010000248.1:0-5196 GCA_964355385.1 uncultured bacterium
ATGAGCACGCTGATGCCCACGCCCAGGTTGACGGGGTTGTGGATCACGCGCACCGCGGGCGACTCGGCCGCGAGCCGGTCCGCCAGCGCGGGGGTGCCGTCGGTGCTGCCGTCGTCCACGATCACGATTTCATGCTCCGGCGCCAGCCCCGCCAGGAGCGCCAGCGCCGAACGGACGGCCTCCTCGATGGACGCTTCCTCGTTGTACCCCGGCAGGATCAGCGTCAGGCTCGGGGGGGTCATGCCCGGACGTACCTCCCTTCCGGGTTTCCATCCTCGAAGAATCCGAATGGAACCAAGTAATGAGAGGCGTAGCGCTGCTTCGTCTCCTCGAGCCCGATCGCCCGGACGCGCTCCGGGGGAACGAGCAGCCGGGTCACGAACGAGTAGGGCCGCTCCTCGCTCATCCAGAGCTGCTTCTTGAAGACGTACACGCCGCTCTCCCGGCTCGGCGACCCTTGCCAGTTGAACACCGCGCCGCTGCGCGCCCGGGCGGCCAGCAACTCGTCGCGGGTGCTGATGTGATTGGGCGCCACGGCGGAGAACCGGGAGTCCATGCTCATGATGAAGGCGTCCGTCACCCGCCGGTGCCAGACGAACAGCGTGCCGGCCGCGAGCTCCTCGCCGCGCTTCACGAGGAGCAACTCGCATTTATTGGCCGGTCTCAAGCACTTCAAGAGATTCGCGAGAAGCTCGCGGGAGAGCGGGACGGCGCCGATCTCCCGGTGGCGGGCGGCGTGGATGGCGTACCAGATCTCGAACTCCGCCTCGCTCGCGCACGACGCGGAGGTCAGCCCGGCCTCGACCGCCTTCTTCAGATTCCGGCTGAGATTCGTCCTCCGCTGCACCTCGAACGGCATCGGGTCCTCCGGGCCCGGCGTGACCCGGATGAACTGGGTGAAGTTCTCGAGCTCCAGGACCGGCGCCAGGCACCGTCGCGTCAGCTCCAGGTCCGGCGAGAAGGGATTCGTGATCACGGTGAGCGCGACGCAGTCCTTCTCCCGCGCGAGTTCGAGCGCGCGGCCGAGCAGCGCCGCGTAGGCCCGCTCCCTGCCGGCGGCATCCAGTTCCGGCCGGGCGAAGACGCCGCCCAGCGGGCCGGGCTGAGGCACGGACGTGAGGATGTTTCCGGTCGGAACTCGGAACAAATAGAGCGGCAGGCCCGCCACGTCCCGCCCCCCGTCCGCGGCCAGGAGAAAGATGGGCTCGTCGGGTCCGAGGCCGCGGATCGCCTCGGCCCAGTACGTGGACTGCTGGATGAACGCGTCCGGACAGGCCTCGAACAGCTCGTCATAGCGCTGGCGGAGGTCACCCGCCGCGGGGTCGAACGCGAGGACCTCCAGCGGTCAGTGGGGCTTGGGCTCGACGAGCGGCGGCGGCGCGTCGGGCATCTTCTGCGTGGTCATGATCGCCGCCACCGCGATTTCCAGCCCCCAGTCCCAACGCATCCCCATCCAGTCCGTGCACGGCCCGCAGATGTGATGCGCGTCCGCGTAGCGGCCCTCCAAGTGGGCCTTGCGCAGCCGGTCGTATTCGGGGCTCTGCCACAACGCCTTGATCGTGTCCTTGCCGACGCGCCCCACGATGGTCTTGTCGTTCCAGTCCACGACGCAGAAGCGGATGTCGCCGTGGGCGTTGATCGTCACGCGCTTCCAGAACTGATTACACGGCCACCGCGCGATGCCCTTGAGCTGGTCCTTCACCGTCCCGGGCTTGTCCGGCGTGAGTCCGAGGTTGGTCAGGTACCCGCGCACGATCACCCGGTCCACGAGCGGCTTCCAGAACTTCACGAAGTCGTCCACCTCGGCGTGCGCTTCGGGCTGGTCCACGATGGACAGCATGACGCGGGTGGGCGCGTTCATCTTCTTGCGCAGGTAGAGAAGCCGGTGAATGTTCGACCAGACCCGGTGGAAGTTCGACCGGATCCGGATCTTCTCGTAGCTGTCCTTCGTCGCCGCGTCGAGGCTGATGTCGATGATGTCGATTCCGTGCGCGAGGAGCCGCTCCATGATCGTCTGGCCGGGCAGGCGCTTCCCCTGCTCCACGGCCGGATTGTCCAGCAGGACGCCGTTCGTGGTGAGGTTGAGCGGCGTGATGCCCTTCGCCTTGGCGTACGCCACCTGGTCGAGAAACTCCGGGTGGATCAGCGCTTCGCCCGCGGGGGCGAACCGGAGGATCGTGATCTGGTTCGCGGCGATCTCGTCGATCGCCTTCTTGTACGTCTCGAAGTCCATGTACGTCGCCCGGTAGCCGGGACTCTCGGGCCAGCCTTGCCCCTGCGGGCAATGGATGCAGCGCAGGTTGCACACCGTGGTGTTCTCGAGAATGATGATCCCGGGAAACGCCCGGCCGGCGTCGTTGTCGAAGCCGTACTTGATCGGGGGGGCCGCGATCGCGCTCACGACTGCAGCGCGCCTCCGCGCGCGGTCAACATGAACCACCTACCGCTGTCGAGAGCGCGCTGCGCGCTCACGCGTGGACCTTCTTGCGGGACGCTCCGGTCTTGGCGGACGTGCGCCCGGGGGCGCCGTTCAGGGCGGACCGCGGCGCCTTCCGCCGCAAGTCCCGCTCGGCGGCCTCGAGGATGCGCACGACCCGGAGCCCGGCCCGGCCGTCGGCGATCGCGGGCTGTCCGCTCCGCACGCTCTCCACGAAGGACACGGCCTCGGGGCGCAGGGCCTCGGTCCGGTCCAGGTTCGGGATCCACGCGTCGCCCGAGCGGTAATTCATGAGCTGAGAGTACGTCGGGCCCCGGTCGACTCCCCGGTCGTACACCTTGATCTTCTCGTCGGGTTCGAGGTCGTCGTACACGATCATCTGCCGGTCACCTCCGATGAGCGTCCGGCGAATCTTCACCGGTGCGAGCCAGTTGACGTGAATGTGCGCGATGAGACCGTCGTCGAACAGGCAGGTCAGGTAGGCCACGTCCTCGATGCCGGGCGTCAGGTGGGCCGCGCCGGTGGCCGTGACCTCCCGGGGCTCCCGGCCGCCGAGCAAGTAATCGAGGACGGCGAGGTCGTGGACCGCCAGGTCCCACAGGACGTTGACGTCGTGCTGAAAGAGCCCCAGGTTCACCCGGACCGAGTCGTAGTAGAAGAGCTTGCCCAGCCTGCCGCCGTCCACGAACTCCTTGATCTTGCGGACGGCGCCGGAGTGGACGAACGTGTGGCCCACCATCACGACCCGGCGGGCCTTCGCGGCGGCCTCGAGCAGGCGCTCGCCCTGCTCCACCGAGGAGGTCATGGGCTTCTCGACCAGGACGTGCTTCCCGGCCTTGAGCGCGGCCAGCGCCAGGTCGAAGTGGGTGGAGATGGGCGTGGCGATCACCACCGCCTCCACCGCCGGATCGGCGAACACGTCGGCGGGCCGCGTCACCATCTTCGCCCCCGGGCACCGGGCCGCCGCGAGCGAAAGCCGCTCGGCCCGCTGATCGCAGACCGCGACCACGCGCGAGCCGGGCGCTTCGGAAAAATTGCGGACGAGGTTCGGTCCCCAGTAGCCGTACCCAATCACGCCGACGCCGAGGGCGTTGGCTCCCATCTCCCGTTCAGCTTATCAGGTCGTCCCCGGGCGGGGCAACGGATCGGCCCCGGTCGCCGCTGTGCCACAATAGTCAGCGTGGAACTCGGCGAATACGAGCTGATGTACCAGATCGAGCAGCGTTACTGGTGGTTCCTCGGCCGCCGTGGCCATGCGCTGCGCCTGCTCGAACGCTGGACCCACGGGGCGCGCGGTCTCGACATCCTCGACGTCGGCTGCGGCACCGGCGCGAACCTCCTGGCCTTCCGCCGCTTCGGCGCCGTCACCGGCTGCGACATCTCGCCCGCCGCGGTGGCATTCTGCCGGAAGCGCGGCATCGCGGACGCGGTGGTCCAGCCGGAGCCGGACCGGCTGCCCTTCCCCGACGGCCGGTTCGATCTCATCACCTGCCTGGACGTGATCGAGCACGTCAAGGACGACGTCGGGATGCTGCGGGAGATGTGCCGCGTCCTCAAGCCGGGCGGTGCCGCGTTCTTCACGACGCCCGCTTTCCCCGCGCTGTGGAGCGTCCACGACGAGAGCCTGCACCACATGCGCCGCTACCGGCGCCGGGAGCTGGTGGACAAGTTCGCCGCGGCGGGTTTCGCGGCGGAGCGCATCACCTACCTCAACGCGCTCCTGCTGCCGCTCATCGTCCCGGTGCGCTGGCTGCGCGACCGGCTCACCAGATCCAAGGGCGCGACCTCGGATTTCAACCTCGGCCTGCATCCCGCGCTCAACGCGTTGTTCCTGGCCGCGTTCAGCTCCGAGGCCGCCTGGCTCCGCTTCGCCCCGCTTCCCTTCGGACTCTCCCTCTGCGCCCTCGCTCGCCGGGATTGAGCTGATCGGTCAGAGCATGTTGGAAACGGAGCGGTAGAGCGCGGCCAACTTGTCCACGCCGCGCGCGGCGAAGCGGTCGCCGAGGCGGCGAAAGCCGAGCGCGAGCGCCGCGCGTTCCGCGCGCACGGCGGCGGCGGGCGCCATCCGGTCGGTGTCTCCCGCCGGAAGCGGACCGGTCAGCGGCTCCATGAGGCGGCGGCAGCGGCGGTACAGCACGAACGCCTCCCGGTGGAGCCCGCCGCCCGCGAGCTGCCCCGCCAGCACGATGTAGCTGCGGGCGTAGTGCATCAGGCCGTCGCGGGCGACCTCGTCGCGCACGCGGTCCAGGTCGAACACCGCGCCGGCGTGCGCGTACGCCAGCCCGCGGAAGGTGGCGGCGCGCGCCAAGCGGTCCGTCTCGCGGAAACCGTCCAGCGTATCCCAGCGCGGCGCCACCGTCCCGACGATCCCCCGCGCGCGGTACACGACGCCGGCGCCCGCGGCGTTCCAGACGTCGGCCGAGTAGCCCTCGGCCGCGATGAGGGCGGGACGGCCGAACCGTCCCGTCAGGATCGCCCCGAGGACCGCGGGCCCGCTCCCGGCGGTCACGTGCAGTTCGCGCCGCACGCGGCGCTGCCAGCCGTGGTCCGCCCGGAACGAATCCACGAACGACCCCAGCCCGATCGCCAGCACGTCCGGCCGCGCGCCCTCCGTGAGCTGCGCCGCCCAGACCGGAAAGAGGTCCTGATCCCCCGCGCCGAGGTAGATGGAACGGGGGGGGAGGGATGCCAGGAGATTGCGCCCCAGGTCGTGGGCGCCGTAGAAACGGGAGAGGTCGTTGCGCGTGAAACCCCGCGCG
>CAYHEI010000249.1:0-5155 GCA_964355385.1 uncultured bacterium
CGTGCGGCGGCGCGCCACCTCGGCCCGCCGCTGCGCGGCCGCGCACCGGGCCGTCGCGATCATCGTCCGCGCCGCGATTTCCGCCTTCAGCTGGACCAGGGCGAGCTCGGCGGCACGGAGGTCGCCCTCGGCCAGCGCCCGCCGCAGCGCCCGTCGGCCCGGCCATTCGACCGGCTGCATCAGTCGCAGGTGAAGCGTCGTTCCCATCGTCTCACCGGTGGCGTCGGACTCGGCCTTCCTCCCCGCTGCGGCCTCCAGTTCGGGATTCGCCCACGCGCGCGCGGAGCGGACGCCCCCCCGCGCTTCCGCGATCTCCTCTTCCGCGGCGCGCAGCAACGGCGACCCGGCAAGCGCCCGGTCCACGAGCGGCTCGACGGTCATCGGCGTTCGATACTCCTCAGCCCACGCCCGCTCAAATGCCGTCGTGATGACCGTCACGGCAAGGAGACGGGACAGACGCGGCCACGCTTGCTTCATGTTGCTGACTCGCTATGCCTCCCGGCGCCCGCATGACGAGCGTCGGACACACCTCACCTCGTCCCAAGGCGGGACGAGGGTTCAATCGAAGAGAGAGAGCGCCCCTAGGTGGTTGGCAGTCAGCCGATGGGGGGACGGAGATCCAGACGAGACAGCTCACCCGGCATCCCATGATCCCGGGCCGAAGTGCCATCGCAGGAAGCCGCGACGGCCGGCTGCCAAGCGCCGGCCGGCACGACGGCGGACATCACCTGGCAGCAGGAACTGAGATGCCCCGCGGGACACGGCGAGTCCTTCTCGTCCTCGTGACTATCGGACGTTTGGCAGCAGCGGTCGGCACCCGCAGCACTCATGGAAATCCCGCAGCGCTTGATGCCCCCGGAACATTGGCCCGCCACGATAAGGCCGGTGAAGATTGCCGTCATGATGCGCCGCATACACTGTGATGATATCACGCGAGCGCGTCCCGTCCAGTGAGTCACGCCGCGGATCGTAGGGCGTCCCGGGGCGCCACGATCGCGACGTGCGGGAGTTTCAGCAGCCGGGCGTAGAGGCGCCGGTTATAGTCCGGCGTGATCGGCCCCCAGCCCTCCTCGTCGTAGCCGTGGGTGTTGTAGATGAGCCAGCCGGAGGGCGCCGCCTGCCATTTCGCCACGCACCCGTCCAGGTGCGTCTCGCAGTTGCCCGGGCCGAACGCGGCGCAGTGCAGCCGGCGCGTCGCGGGGGTCGGGAGCGCGTTGAATCCGCTCCCTCCGCTCCGGTAGGCCCGCACCTGCGAGTTCAGGTACGACTCCACCGCGGGGGTCGAGGCGTTGTAGGGGAAGTAGTACACCGCGTCCCTCCGGACGAACGCCTTGAGATGCCGTTCGAACGCCGCGAGGCACCGGTCGATCTTCTGCCGCACGAGTTCGAGCGGCTCCGTGGCGTGGTTGTGGTGGTCCCAGGAATGCATGCCGATTTCGTGCCCGCGCGCGGCCAGCTCGTTCCAGAGGTCCCAGCCGCCCACCGGCACGTTGTGGTACTCGTCCGCCGGGGTAAAGCCCGGCTCGCACGCGCCCGCGATGATGTTGAGATCGGCCTTCACCCCGAACTCCTCCGCGATGTCCGCCGCGAGGCGGAACGACTTCGCGAAGCCGTCGTCGAACGAGAGCGTGAGCAGGTGCGTCGCGGTCCTCGGGCTCACGGGGCGGTGATCCCCCGGCGGAGCTGCGGCAGGAGCCCGGTGATCACGTGGTCTTGCAGCTCGAACAGCACGAATCCCCCCGCGCCGAGCTCGCGCGCGGCGACGATCTGCGCCGCGAGGATGTCCGGGCTCTGGCTCTGGTCCGGGCCGAACGTCGTGTACAGCCCCTGGTACACCGGCATCTTGCCCGCCGCGGCGGCCAGCCCCGCGGCGGCCCGGCTGCGCATCTCTTGCAGGTCTTCCGTATAGTTCATCGGACAGACGAAATCGACCAGCCCTTCCTGGATCCACCGGCCCCAATCCTGCAGGACGCTGTCGCGGGCGCTTTCGGGAACCGGGAAAACCGCGGCGGACAGCTGGATGCCCGGGCGGATCTTGGAAATCGCGCGGCGGACTTCGCGCACGAAGCTCGTGATCACCTCCCGGCGCCAGTCCCGGTAGGCGCGCTCCTGCCTGCCGCCCTCGAGCACCGGCGCGGGCCAGCCCATGAGCGGCTTTCCGATCTTCTTCTCGAACGCCTTCCGGCAGGAGGGGCAGAAGCACCACTCGTCGCCCGGATACCGGATGTAGTCGAGATGGAAACCGTCGATCGCGTAGTTCCGGACCAGCTCCTTGATCGCCTCCAGCTCGTACGCCCGGTTGTCGGCACGCGACGGGCAGAGCCAGTCGCCCGTGCGCCCGTCGCGGTCCACCTGGCACCGGCCCGCGAACCGGAAGGGCCGGGCGATGGTGGGATCCGCCATCCACCCGAACTGCCAGCAGACTTTCCAGACGTGCACCTTGACGCCCCGCGCGTGCGCGACGGCGAGTATTTCACGAAGTTGGTCGCCGCGCTTGGCGACCTCGGGCGAGACCGGCACGACCTTGCTCGGGTAGAACGCGACGCCGCTCCAGAGCAGGTTGGGGAAGAGCGCGTTGAACCCGTTGTCGGCCAGCGCGTTCACCGCCTTGGTCCAGCCCATCCCCGGCCCGGTGCCGGTGTGGCACCACGCGCCGCGCAGCTCGCCGACGCGCGGTCGCTGCGCGGCGAGGTAGGCGTCCACGAACGCCCCGCGCGCCTCGCCGATCAGCCGCTGCGGCTCCGCCGCCGTGACGTCGGCGGCACGTGCCGCGCGACCGAGCGCCGCCTCGCCCCGGGCGAGGGCATCCCGGCTCGCCGTGGCGGACGCGAGCGCTTCCTTCAAATCCTCCAGCCGCTCGTACGGCCCCACGCGCGCCGCGTCCTCGATGGTGAGCGTGGAAGTGCCCTCGAGCCCGGCGAGGTACACGGCCGTGTCCCGCTTCGCCGCGGGCAGCACGGCGATGCGGACCCGCCGCACCCCGCCCCAGCCCCCGGGCTTGCCCTCCGTGCCGAACCCCGCGCGTGGGCGGCGGAGCAGGCGCCAGTCCCGTCCCGGCGCCCCCATCCCGTCCCGGTACCACCCGCCGCCCGATTCGAAGTAGACGGTGATCCCCGCGACCGCCTCCGGATCGTCGGCCTTCGCCTTCAGGCGGATCCACTTGAACCCGCCGAGGTCGGCGTCGAGCGCCAGGTCCCAGGCCGCGCGCCAGCCCGTCAGGGAGGAGAAGGGGCACGAGAGCTTCAGGGCCGGCTTCCCGTCCAGCGTGGTCGTCTCCGCGGGCGGCGAACCCTCGACCGGCTCCCACGCCCCGGGGGTCGCCAACTGGACCGGCGCCACCAATTCTCCCGCGGACGCCGCCGCCGCCATCACGATCGCCTGCCAGAACACTCCTCTACCTTATCAGCCCGTTACTTCACCGTCACGTTGAAGCAGACGCAGCCCGTGGTCGCGACCCCCGCCTGGGGAATCGTCCAGCGCAAGTTCGTCACGGCGGTCGTGGCGGGCCCGCCGGCGAGCATGGTGTTGTAGATCGCTCCGCCGTCCGTCGAATACGCCGCCGTCGCCGCGCCGAATCCCTTCGTCGCGCCGCAGAAGTGATTGGAGAGCACGTCTGGCACGTACACCGTCCCGTTGGGCACCGCGTCGTTGATGGTGAACGTCGCCGCGCTCGCGCTGGAGTAGTTGCTCCAGCAGATCTGGAACTGCACCGTGTCGCCCGATGCGGAGACTTGCAACGCCGGCACCTTGGTCAGCTTCACGTCGGCGCCCACGACCAGGACCATGGTGACGCCCGTGATCGAGCCGTCGAGCGTGTCGGAGGCGATGATCGTCTGGAAGCCGAGTTTGGTGAACGTGACGTTGTAGAACAACTTGACCCCCTGGTCCGTCGCGGGAACCCACTGGTAGTTGTAGCCGTCCATCGCCTGGTTCTCAAGCCGCCCGTTGGGGTCCGTCGAGGTGAACGTCGTGATGCCGTTGTACGTGGTCTCCGTGCCGCCCCCTTGGCCCACCACGATCACGGTGATCCAGAAGCTCTGCCCGATGTAGGCCACGGGGGGGGCGATGATTGTGTAATGCACCCCCGTCTGGAGGAAGGGCGCGGTGTACCCCTTCTCCGTGATCTTACACTGGATGAACTGCGCGATCACGCTTCGCACGGGCCCCGCGGCCGTCACGTTGTACGCGTAGTTCACCCTTCCGCCGGCCACCTGGGACAGGTCCAGGAACGCGACGCACTGGTCCGGGCCGTTCGTGGTGAACGTCGTGTCGAGGCCGTCGGACGACCGGCCGCGGATGACCATCCCCTGCTTCGGGCAGAAGACGTTCACGACCTGCGTCGAGGTCGTGTAGGCCTTGTTGCCGCAGATGGCGTCGCCGCTGATCTTGTGCAGCCAGAACTCGGTCCCGACCTGCTGCCCGTCGGCCGCGTGCATGACCGAGCCCCCGGACCAGCCCGAGAAGATGTGCGCGCCGGACAGGACCTGGATCGGCCCCCCTTGCGTCACCGTGATCTTGTACGCCGCGACGCTCGGCGCGTCGAACGCGTTGCCGTAGATGTGCGGATTCCCGAGCGTGGTCAGCCCCGCCGGAACGGAGTCCACCCCCACGGGGACCCACGAGCCCGAGGTACCGTTGAGCATGCTCGGGATCATGCCGGACGCCACGGGGACGTCGGGCAGGTACCGCTCGATCGTGTAGATCGCGGTCGCCGCGGGGACGGTCAGGCCCGAGGTGTTGCCGATCACCATCTTGTCGAAGTTGTTCGTCCAGCCCTGAACGAACGCGTAGAACGTCGCGGGCGCGGCCGCCACGACATTCCCGGTCTGGGCCGTCGGGCCGAAGGTCCCGTAGTTGTCGCCGCAGCCGCAGCAGCAGAACGCCTGGTTGATCGTATCGTCGCCTTCGTACACGACGAGCTGCGCCTCCGACGAGACCGTGCGCCAGGGCCCCTCGTCGGGCAGCTCGGGCCCCAGGTCGATCGCGAGCCCTTCCGGCCCCAGTTCGTACGTGTCCATGTAGTCCCAGTCGAGCGCCGCCCAGTTCCACTCGAACAGGTGCACCGTGGTCGGGAGATTCGGCACGGAGACACCCGCAGCGTTGTACCCGGTGTTGATCATGCCGAGGGCGTCGCCGTCCCCCTCCGCCGTGTCCA
>CAYHEI010000250.1:0-1644 GCA_964355385.1 uncultured bacterium
CGAGTCATCCGCGACTTCAACAAGCGGACCTACGTGGGGACCTCGACGATCGACGTTGCCGCCAACATCCAGCAGTTCACGCCGACTGCGGTGTTCTGGCGACTAGCTGCCTACGATGCAGCGACGGCACGGATCAACGTGGCGACGGCGCTCAACGCCTTACTCAATCCCAACGTCTATCCATTCGGTCGGACGATCTATGTCGCAGACCTCGCCGAGGCCGTCGAGGACCGCGTCGTCGAGGCCGAACCGGTGGTTGCGGCCGCCGCCCACGCGGACGGCGTACTTCTCGAGCGTGCGCAGCAACGGGGTGGTCTTGCGGGTGTCCAGGACCGTGACGCCGTGGGCGGTGCGCACGAAGGCACGCGTGAGCGACGCGATGCCGGAGAGCCGGGAGAGGAGATTGAGCGCGGTCCGCTCCCCCGCCAGGATCGCCCGAAGCGGTCCGGCGATGCGGGCGACCACCTGTCCCGGCCGCACCGGGGCTCCTTCGGGGACGAGTGCGGCGAAGGACAGCCGGGGCGAGGCGGCATGGAAGACCGCCCGCGCGATGGGCAGCCCCGCGAGCACGCCCCGGGCCTGGGCCACGATCCTGGCGCGGCCGCGCGCGGTCGCGGGGACGGTCGCGCGCGAGGTGACGTCGCCGCGCCCGACGTCTTCGGCCAGCGCCGCGCGCGCGAGACGCGCCGTCGGCCGCGGGTTAGGCGGTCGGAACCGGCGCAAGGATCTTGACGTCATAGGGAGCGAGCGAAAGCGCTCGCCCGGTCTTTTGCCCCGTGAGCAGGTCCCGGTACCGCGGCCGGGCCGGCAGCGGGAGCCGCTGCCGTTCGCCCGAGTGGTTCAGGACGAAGAGGAAACGGTCCTTCCCCTTCACCCGGACGGTGACCTCCACCTCGTCGGACGCCGGAATGCCGGTCGAGAGGCCCAGCGTCTTCACCAGCCACGCCGCGAGCGTCCGGTTGAACGCCTGGTCGCCCTGGAAGCCGACGTACAGGACCTGGCCCTTGCCGACCTTGTGCAGCGACGCGGCCGGCGAGCCTGCGAACGGCCCGGCCGCGTACCGCGCGACCGCCTTGGCGCCCTTCAACAGCAACTGATCGGTCCACATCGAGGCTTGCGCGGGCTTCTTGGGGAGCGGGCCGAGCAGGTCCACGGCGTGCGCCTCCTTCACCGCGAGCGCGTCGTATTCCTCCACGATGCAGCCCGCGAGGGCCTTGAGCACGCCCGGCAGCCGGTCGTTCACCACCACGTTGGCGGCGTCCTTCACGCCGCTGCGGAAGGTGAGGACGACCGTGCCGCCGCTTTCCGCGAACGCCTTGAGCTTGTCCGCCGTCGCCGCGTCGGCCAGGAAGAGCGTGGGCACCACGAGCACCTTGGCCCGCGACCAGTCGTCGGCGGGGTGATAGTACTCGACGCCGATGTGCTGGCGCGCGAACGCGCTCCAGTACCCGTTGGCGTGCGCGAGGTAGTCGAACCCCGGCGTCCCCTTCTGGATCTCGAGGGCCCAACGCGACTCGGGGTCGAGCACGATGCCCACGGGCGCGTCGTACACGGCGCCCGTGATCCGGTCCTCCAGCGCGGCGAACTCCTTTCCCACCCGCGCGAGTTCCTGGTAGCGCCGTCCCAGATCGGAAGAGCACACGT
>CAYHEI010000250.1:1654-5141 GCA_964355385.1 uncultured bacterium
TGCCAGTATTGCTCGGTCCCGAAGCGGGACGTGCGCCACCGAAATTAGACGACCGCGTCGGCGCCGTGCGCGACGGACTGGTAGCTCCACAGCCGAAGCTGCCCGGGCCGGTCGCCCGACTGGAACATCTCGAGCCAGCCGGTCAGCCCCGAGCGCTGCTCCATCACCATGAACGGCTGGTGCTTGAGCGAGCGCATGTAGTCGGCCGGTGCGCCCTGGGCGATGCCGCTGCCCCAGGCGTTGCCGGGGTAGTTGTCCCAGGCGATGCGGTCGAGCGACTTGGCCAACGCGGAGTAGTCCACGACGTTGTAGAAGCCCATGCAGTTGTGCGTGATGAAATGCCGCGGGCACTGCTTGCGCAGCAGGTCCACTTGCATCTGATGGTACGAGAGGACTTGATCCGAATGGAACCGGTGGTGATCGAGCAGGATCGAGGGCCCGTGCGAGGCGTGCTTGTTCCGCGGCAGCGGTATCTCGTTCCAGTCGTTGTAGGCCTGCCCCCAGAACACGGTCCCCCACGCTTCGTTGAGCTTGTCGGTCGTCCCGTACCGGACCTTGAGCCACTCGCGGAACGCCTTGGCGCATTGCTCGCACCAGCAGCGCGGCCCGCCGATCTCGTTGTCCGTCTGCCAGCCGATCACGGCGGGATGCTCCGTGAAGTGCTGCGCCATCATGCTGACGACCCGGCGGGAGAGGTCCCGGTACTTCGGGCTCGAGAAGCACGTGTGCTGCCGGCCGCCCGCCTCGGTCCGCACGCCGTCCTGGTTCACGGCGAGCGTGTCCGGGTATTTCGTGACGAGCCAGGGCGGCGGCGAGGCCGTAGGCGTGCCGAGGATGACCCGGATGTTCCGCTTGCGCAGCACGGCGATCGCGTCGTCGAGCCAGCCGAACTCGTACTGCCCTTCCTTGGGCTCCATCTTGTGCCACGCGAATTCCGCCAGGCGGACGAGTGTGAACCCCGCTTCCTGCATGAGCTTCGCGTGGGGCTCCCAGTCCGCTCGGTCCCAGTGCTCCGGATAGTAGTCAACGCCGATGTCCATCGGTCCCCTCCCCCCTTTCGGGATGTGTCACGCCGAGATCAGCCTAGGGACAAGCCGGGCGAGCGTCAAGGGCGTCCACCAGCTTTGTCCGCGTGTTCGTCAGGGGAGCGTCGTGAACCCCTCTTGGCGGGCGGCTTCGCGTAGCGCCCTGTCCAGTGAAATCACCTCATGACCCGTCGGACGGTCCTCGCACCACGTCAGCGCCGCGGCGAGCTGCAGCGCGTCGGCGGCGGTCAGCGAGTGAACGGACAACAAGCGTTTCGCCCTCTCCCGGACATGGGGGGAGGGGGTCACCTCTTGCGTATCGCTTTCGACGTCGACGAGTCGCCGGGACGCGTCCTCAAACATCGCAGGATCGAGACGGCCCTCGCGCCGCCGGCGCTGGAGCGCGGAGGAGCATTCGACCGGTGTCCCCCACCACAGCACGGTGTCGGCGTCATTGACCAGGAGCCGCCGCACCGACGAGGTCTCGGGTTCTTCAAGCAGCCACGCGACCAACGCGGAGGAATCCCAGAATTTCACGGGCCGCGCCGGCGCTCTTCTAGCAGAGCCTTCAGGACGGCGCCGCCCGGGTCCTTGTATTTCGGCGGCTTCAGCAGGCTGGGGCGGAGGCCACCGGGCCGGCCCGGCCGCATGAGCCCGGCCTTGTAGAGATGCGCCAGGTCGTCGGGGCTTCCGGCCTTGGCGGGCGGCGCAACGGGGATGAGGCGGGCGATCGGTTTGCCGTGCTCGGTCACGAGCACCTCGTCACCGCGCTTGACGCGGTTCAGGTACGCGCTGAGTTTCGCCTTGAGGACCGACACGGCTGCTTGCACCATGATGTGACCAGTCTAGTCAGATCTTGTGGTGGAATCAACCGGACTCGCCGGGCGAGCCGCAAGGACAGAAACCAGCTTTGCCCACCTGCCGGCAAAGCGCTCGAGTTCCCCCTGGACGAAGGCGTTCCGGCGGCGCGGAGTGGAATCAGGAGGCACACACGATGACGCGAGAGCAGGTGAAGCTGTTGGCCAGCATACTGCACGAGCTCGCTCTCGCTGCGCTTGTCGGTGCGCTTGGCGACCTCGCGATCACACAATCGCGATTCCTGGTGGACGTCGGGGGTGCGCTTCTGGGGACGGGGTTCTTAGCGGGAAGCTATCTGTTGACGAAGAAATTGGGAGGGCCTAGGATATGGCTGTGACGACGAATGACTGGCAATTGCTCGGCCTGATGGGCGCCATCGGCCTGTTCTTCGGGTCGATTGTGGTGTACGTCGAAATCATGACCCGTCGCCACCGTCCCCGCCGCCACCACGCGCGCTAGAACGTAGGCCTTCGCTCCCCGCGCTGGCGCGCAGGCTCCGGGACCGGAACCAGCTTGGCGATCGGCTTTCGGCGAGGAGGCCCGGCAGAACCATCCTGGGGAATCCTACCTCCCTGAGCGTGCGATCATCCCCAGCCGGCGAATGGATTCCAGGCAGGCGCGGCCGTCGTGGTAGGGGCCCTTCCAGGGAGAGGCCTTCCACGTCTCGGTGACCGTGCCGTTTGCGCCGACCGTCGGGTACCAGCTTCCGAACTCGTCGTCCACGAGGTTGTTGAAGATCCAGCGGAGTTCGTGCTCGAAGACGTCGAAGTACTTGGGATCGCCCGTGCGCTCGTGGACGGCCAGGAGCCCCACGAGCAGCTCGGCCTGCGCCCACCAAGTCTTGGTGCGCACGGTGGCGGGGCCCGTGATGGGCCCCCCTTCGTACAGGCCCCCCAGCGCATGGTCGTAGCCGTACTTCAGACTGCGGTCCACGAGCGCCTTGGCCAGCCGTGCGCAGGCGGCCGCGGCGGGCCGGCCCAGCACGTCGTCGGCGTCCAGGAGCAGCCAGGCTTCCTCCACGTCGTGGCCGTAGGAGGTGTCGCCGGGCACGGGCGTCCAGTTGGGGGCCAAATAGATGTGAGCATAGCCCTCGGGCGCGGTGATCTTGGTGAGAAAGAGGTCATGGAGTTCCAGGAGCCGCTGACGCGCGAGCGGATCGTTCGAGGCGCGAACCAGCGCGGTGAAGGACTCCAGCAGGTGCAGATGGGTGTTGTCGCTCTTCTTGTCGGGCGGCCCGATGGGATGATCCTTGGGCTCCGGCGTCCATTCCCGCGTCCAGGCTTCCAGGTAGCCGCCGTGCACGGCGTCGTGCGCCTTGGCATCGAATAAGCGGAAGGTTTTGAGCGCCAGCGCGAGCGCTTCCTGATCGTGGAAGGCGCGGGCGTATTCCGCCAGGCCGTAGAGCATGAAGCTTTGCCCGTACAGGTGCTTGTGGGCGTCCAAGGGCTTGCCATCGGCGCTCAACGACCAGAACCAGCCGCCCGCGGCGTCGTCCCAGAAGTGCTTGGTCGTGTAGTCGTATGCGCGGGCGGCGGCCGCGCGGTACTCCTCGCGGGGGAAGCTTTTGTGCGCGGCGGCGAAGGTCCAGAGGATGCGCGACTGCT
>CAYHEI010000251.1:0-5132 GCA_964355385.1 uncultured bacterium
CCATGCCCGCGTCCAGCGGGTTCCGATGCACGTAGCGAATCACGGCCAGCAGGTACCGATCCTCGTCCACCAGGAGCGACTTGTACCGGTTCTGGAACACGTGGCCGGATCGGCGCCAGCGGGCATTCACGCGCTGGGCATGTCGCAACAACAGCCGTTGCATCAACCATCGAAGCGGGCGCGAGCCCGTCCGGATCACCACGTGGAGGTGCGTCGTCATCACGCACCACGCCAGACACGTCGCGCCCGCTTGCTCCACCAAGGCGCCCAGATCCTGAACCAACGCCTTGCGTTCGGCCGCGCCCCGGACGATCGCGCCGCGCGCGATCCCCCGGGCCAGAATGTGGTGCACTACCCCGGGTGCGTCCAGCCGAGCCTGTCGCGGCATGCCCCACCTTACTGCTCGAAGCCCCGCCGCGTCAACTTGCCTAATTATCTAATAGCGTCCCTAATGTTCTCCTAATGTTCTCTAATGTTCTCACCGTGTTACATGTCAAGACCTGACCCTGTTCTCTGCCCGTCCTACATGAGAGCTCCCGCTGGAGGCTCTCTACTTTCATCTGACACCCAACCTCTAACAGCGTCCCCTTTGTCCTATCAGGTTTCATCCTTCGAGAGCGCATTACGGCCACGCATCGGCCTATCCCCTGCGTTATTACCCGGAATGAAGCCCACCCTTGTTCGACTTGATGCAGGAACACTGCCTTGCATCTGGCCAGGAAACATGCGCTTCGAAAGGTCTGCCCATTGACTGAGTAATAGATTCTTTGCAATGACTGCCTCGGCATGTTCACCACTAGCCTCATATGCCAAGTCCGCTGCGTCGAGCTTCGCCGCGAAGAATTCGCGACGAGCACTCCATATCTCGGCTGACGCAAGACATTCCCCGCGCGCCCATCTCTCTGCTATCTCTAACGCTTGGCGGAGCCGCTTTCTGCGAGGCAACATGTGTCGCAGTAACCGGCGAGCATATTCGCAAGCCGCGAGAACTTCCTTGCTCTGAGTTGGGATCGGCGTCATCACTAGCCTGCCATGGGCGCAGTTGCGACCCTTGCTATCTGACCCCCGACGGGTATTCCAAGCTTCAGGACGATACCAGCAGGTGCCAAGACATACCGCATCTCGACTTTTCTCCCATCGGGCAATGTCACAATGGCTGCCTGTTCTGTGAGGACGCCCTTGAGGCAATCCGTCCACCTCTTCCACGCCTCCTGATTGTTAACGATATCTACTGGAAGGCCGAGGCAATTCAATATGGCCTTGAGCTCGTCATGGATATCCGTCAGAAGCAGCTGCTCTACCCTCTCAGGATTTATGCAATCTTGAGTCATGCGTTTCTGGAGCGCCGCCTCAAAGCACTTTCGAAGATTCTTGGTGCGATCGATCTTGTGATGCACGGCCCAATTGGCGACCAGCAATACCCGTTGTGCCTTCGAATGGTCAATCGGCTCCTGCTCGAGAAGCTTTCTAATCTCCACGAGAAGATAGACGACCGAAGCCTCTGAGATAGTGTCGAGACTCCGAGCGCACGAGTTCAGGTGAATGCGAAGCTTCTCTACGATTTCATTCTGCATGAACGAGCCTCCTACAGGTCAGCAGGCGTGCAAGAGCGGTCCGCTCTAGCGTTTAGGATTCGGCGCATGTCTGTTGCAGTCGACTGCCAATCGTTCACTAGCGAGCCACTAACTGGGAAGAGGAAGCAGGCAATCCTGCGGCAAAAGCGCGGATGCCCGTTGCTCCTGGGGTCTCGGTCGCTTCCACCAGGAGTGCGAAGATCCCATTGAACGTTTTGCGCTTGCTCGCGTGGTCAGACTCAAGACTGGAAGGATTCCCACTCCCGACCCCCAAGATGCGGCCGGGGCCGGAGAGGGAGAACTTGATCTCGTTGTCCGCGGTGGGGACAACGCGGCCCTTGTCGTCCACGATGGACACCGAGACGATGGCGACGTCCATCCCGTCGGCCTTCAACGTGGTGCGGTCGGGGGTGAGAACGATGGCGTAGGGTTTGCCGGTGGTCTCGACTTTGGTGGTGGCGGTGACGGCTCCCCTGTTCGTCCCTTTGGCTTCGAGCATGCCGGGCTCGTACTTGACGGACCAGTTGAGGTGGCCGTTGCGGGGCATGTCCTGGGCGCCCAGGGAACGGCCGTTCAGGAAGAGCTCGACGCGCTCGCAGTTGCTATAGCACTTGACCTGGACGATGCCGTCCTTGTCCATCGGGGGTTTGTTCCAATGCGGCATCAGGTGGACCACCGGCTTGTCGCCCCACCAGGAGAGGTAGTACCAGTAGTCGTCCTTGGGGAAGCCGCAGGTGTCCATGATCCCGAAGTGGGAGTTGATGCAGGGCCAGCCGTAGGGGGTGGGCTCGCCGCGGTAGTCGAAGCCGGTCCAGACGAAGGTGCCGGCCATGAAGGGCTTCTCGGCCACCGGCCGCCAGCAGTACTCCGCGTGGTCGGTGTAGGAGCTCATCCAGGTCCGCTTCTCATCCTTCGCGTACACCCCGCGGGTCGTGAGCGTCGAGGCGGACTCGGTGCTAATCATTGCCTTGGACGGATACTTAGCGTGGTACTCGTCGTACCCTTCGGGGTTGTAGTTGGTTCCCTGGACGTCCTGGACCTCGGAGAGTCCCTTGCCCCACTTGTCGCGCTGGTTCATGGCGGAGGTGACCGGGCGGGTGCCGTCCAGCGTGTAGATGAGGTCGTAGAGGGCCTTACCCTGGCGCTTGGCGAGGTCGGTGCCCTGGTGCCCTTCCTCGTTGCAGGTGCTCCAGATGAAGATCGAAGGATGGTTGCGGTCCCGGCGGACCATGCTCTCCACCTGGCCCTTGATCTCCTCGGAGTCGCCCAGGTGCCGGTTCTCGTCCATCACCAGCATCCCCAGCCGGTCGCAGGCGTCGAGCAGCTCGGCGGCGGGCGGATGATGCGAGCAACGGTAGCCGTTGGAACCCATGGCCTTGAGCTTTTCGATCTTGTACTCGTGCAGGCGGTCCGGGAGCGCGACGCCCACCCCGGCGAAGTCCTGGTGGTTGCAGGTGCCCTTGATCTTCACGGGCTTGTCGTTCAGGAAGAATCCCTTCTCGACGTCGAACCGGATGGTGCGAACGCCCAGCGGCGCCTCGTCGCCGTCCACGGGTGAGCCGTCGCGCAGCACCCGGGAGCGGACCCGGTAGAGGTAGGGCTGCTCGACGGACCAGCGGCGGGGCGCCTTGAGCGTCACGCGCTGGTCGAACTCGTTGACGCCGCCGGGGCCGATGGTGCGCTGGCCCTCGACGGCGGCGACGACCTTCCCCTCGGCGTCCACGATCTCCGAGGCGAGCGTGGCCGGAACGGCGGCGCTCCCCTCGTTACGCACGGTGGTGCGGATGCGCACCTGCGCGGCGTCCTTCTCCACTTGCGGCGTGGTGACGAACAACCCCCAGTGGTCCACGTGCAGCGAGTCGAGGGTGGTGAGCCAGACGTGGCGGTAAATACCACCGCCCTCGTACCACCAGCCCTCGTTCTGACGCGCGTCCGCGCGGACGACGAGCGTGTTCTTCCCGCCGAACACCGCGCATTCGGTCGCGTCATACATGAAGCTGGTGTAGCCGGACTGGTGGGTGCCGAGCGCGATGCCGTTGAGCCAGACGGTGCTGTTGCGGTAGATGCCGTCGAACTCCAGCCAGACCCGGCGGCCCTTGGCCGCGGCGGGCAGGTCGAACGTCCTGCGATACCAGCCCACGCCCTTGGGCTTGAAGCCGTGGCTGGGATCGGCGCGGCGGTCGAACGGTCCCTCGACGACGAAGTCGTGCGGCACGTCCACCGCGCGCCAGCCGCTGTCGTCGAAGCCCGTGGCGGCCCATGCGGCGGTGTCCAACCGCCGCTTCCCGGAATAGGCCGCCGCACGGGAGATCCCGCCGGGACCGTTGGTGTTCTCGACCAGGACGGCCAGCTCGTTCGGGCCGCCGTCTTTCCAGCCTGCCCCCAGCGGAACTTCGAACGCGTCGTCCCAGCCCTGGTGCTCGAACACCTTGCGCCCGTTGAGGTAGATCACCGCGTTGTCGTCCACGCCCTCGAAATAGATAAAGCGCGGGGCGCCCGGCACGTCGGGCAGCGTCGCCCGATACCAGGCGAAGCCCAAGCGGCCCTTGAAGGTGTCCTCCCCCGCCACGGCGTCGCGCCACTCCCGGCCCCGGACGTCCGCGGTGGTGGTCGCCAGGGATTCCTCAGCGGCTTTCCCCTCCGTCCACCGCCAGCGGTCCAGGAGCGCACCCTGGGGCAGGTTCGAGAACCCCGCGAGGTCGTCCGCCTTGAACCGCCATCCGCGGTCCAGCGACACCCGCTCCCGGGCGGCAAGGCCGGGAGTGGCCAGGATCAAGAAGGAGAGGAACGTCAGACGACCGGTCATGAATGACATCATACCCCTCGCGCCCTCACCCTACACTCTCCCTGGAAGGGAGAGGATCTTATTGACAGATCAGCGCGGAAGGCCGGAAGAGAGGCCGAGGCCGAGGAGGTGCCAGGCGCCCAGGCCGCCCGCGAGCGGGGTGGAATAGACGTAGTCGAGCCACGCCCGGCCGAGGCGGACGGTGAACCCGGCGGCGGCGAACCGCTCCGGACCGGCGGCTCCACCGCCCGCGCGCAGGTCCAGCACCGCGTGCGCATGCCACGTGACTCCCGCGCGGGCTTCGTCGTTCAGCCGTCCAGCGAGCGGGTGGTTCCACTCCCCGTCCGCGACCGCGGCGGCCCAAGGCAGGCGCCAGGCGGCGCCCACGTTCACCACCGGAGCGTGGCCGAGACCGCGCACGGCGGCGCCGAGCTGCACGGACCGGATGGCGTCCACGATTCCGGCGTCGAAGGCGAGCACGTGGTAGGCGGGAACGCCCTTCACGCCGAGAGATTCCGCGACCGAGCGAACCGCGACGCCGCCCGTTACGGCGCCGGCGCGCCAGCTTCCCGCGACGCCGGCGTTCAGCGCCGCGGGCCCCGCGGCGGCGGTCACCGGCGCGCCATCCAGTCCGGTTTCCTGGAAGTCCGGGGAGGCGAGCCCCGAGACCAGCACCGCCCCCGGCGGCGCCCCCCCCCGCCCCCCCCCCCCCCCCCCCAAGGCCCCCCCCCCCCCCCCCACGAACCAACCCAAGCCCACGCACAGCCCCGCGC
>CAYHEI010000252.1:0-5086 GCA_964355385.1 uncultured bacterium
GGGTGCTCCTGCCGGTCGCGCTCGCCCTGGTCCCCGGCGCGACCGGTCCCGCGCTGCAGGCCGCCCTGATCGCCGCCATCGTCATCGTGACGCTGGCCGGCCTGCCGCTGTTCGCCGCGCTGGGGGGGCTCTCGCTGGTGCTGTTCTGGGGATCGGGCACGCCGCTGGCCGCGGTGCCGGCGGAGACGCAACGACTGGCCGCCAACGAGATGCTCCCCGCCATCCCGCTCTTCACCCTCGCCGGCCACATCGTCGCGGCGGGCGGAGCCTGCCGGCGGCTGATGCGGGCCTTCAACGCGCTTATCGGCTGGCTGCCGGGTGGGCTTGCGATCGTGGCCACGCTGGTCTTCGCCTTCTTTGCCTCGTTCACGGGCGGCTCGGGCGTCACGATCCTCTCCCTCGGCGGGCTGCTGTTGCCCGTCCTGGTGCGCTCCGGGTATCCCGAGCGTTTCGGGATCGGGCTGCTCACCGCCGCGGGCGCGATCGGGCTCCTGTTTCCGCCCAGCCTGCCGGTGATCCTCTACGGCGTGCGCTCCCTGACGCAGGTGAACGGCGTGCGGTACGTCGCCCGGATCGACCACCTCTTCATCGCGGGCCTGGTGCCCGGGCTGTTTCTCGTCGCGCTGGTGGCGGCGTGGGGGATCAGGCAGGCGCGCATCTCGAACGTGCGGCGGCGGCGGTTCGAGCCGCGGGAGGCGCTCGCGGCGGTCTGGGACGGGAAGTGGGAGCTGGCCATCCCCGCGCTCGTGCTGGTGGCGATCTTCGGCGGGTTCGCGACCCTGGTGGAGGCCGCCGCGCTGACGCTCGTGTGGGCGGTGTTTTGCGAATGCGTGGTGTACCGGGACCTCTCGGTGCGGCGGGACCTGCCGCGCATCACCGCGGAGGGGGCCGCGCTCGTCGGGAGCGTGCTGCTGATCCTGGGGGCGGCGCTGGGCCTGACGAACTACCTCGTGGACGTCCGGGCGCCCGAAGTGCTCGCGGCCTTCGTGCAGGCACACGTGGGCTCGCGCTTCCTCTTCCTGCTGCTCCTGAACGTGTTCATGCTGGTGGTCGGATCGGTGATCGAGATCTACTCCGCCATCCTCGTCGTGGTGCCGCTGGTCGCGCCGATGGGGGCGGCGTTCGGCGTGGATCCCGTCCATCTCGGCATCATCTTTCTGGCGAACCTCGAGCTGGGCTATCTCTTCCCGCCGTTCGGGCTGAACCTCCTGCTCTCCTCTTCCCGCTTCGGCCGTCCGCTGTCGGTGGTCATCCGGGACACCATGCCCTTCATGCTGATCCTGCTGCTGGGGGTGCTCCTGATCACCTACTGGCCGGGCATGTCCCTCGGCCTGCTGCACCTGCTCGGCGGCGGCTCCGCTCCGTAGTTCAGCAGGCCGCCGAGAAAGTCCCCACGATGCCTGGCCGGGCCGGAGAGGCTTCTCGGGCGCGGGTCCGACCTCCGCTCGTGGAACTCGCGGTGCTCCGGCCCTGGTGTGCGCCGAAGTCAGCCCGCTCGGACGGAGACGCGGGCTGGGCTCGCCCAAGCCTCGCTTCGCCCGCTTACCATCCTCGCGGGCCGGCGCACACTGGGCCTCCGCACCGGTCGTACAGCGCCCGTTCAGCCTCATCCGGCCCGACCCTCGAGCAGGATGGGACTTCTTCAGCGGCCTGCTATCTCCGATAGTCTTGGCGGGCCGTCTCCATGCGGGCGACGGATTCACGAAAGCCCCCGGGCCGATTGCGGGCGTGCCAGAGGACATGATGGGCGCGGATGATCGCCTGGAGATCGGCGTCGAGTGTGCGCTTCTCGGCGGCGGCGCGCTTGCCCGTCGAGTTCAGGGCCAGGAGGGCGCGGCGGCAGCCGTGCAGCGCGGTCCGGGCGGCGGTCGTGAATTCCTGCGCGATGAGCGCCGCATCCGGGCCCTTCATCCGCGCTGATCCGAGGGGACGAACGGCTTTCCGGATGGCCGCCATCGTCCGGCGCCAGCCCGCGGCCGTCTGGTTCTTGTACCCCCGGATCGCGGCGAAGTCCGCCAGCATGGCGCGCGCGAATCCCGTCGCGTTGGGATAGTCCCGACCGAGCTTGAGGTAGGTGTTCCCCAATCCCAGCGCAAGCTTGCCCATGACGCCGGCGGAATCGCGGAAGGCGAAATGGTCGAGGGCGGCGGCCAGGTCGATCCGGCGGTTGGCCTGCCAGCTCCAACCCGCCGCCGCGCCGTACGCGAACCCCGCGTAGCTGATCGGCTGGTACTGCCAGTGGCCTTGGTCGCCCCAGTCGGTGTTGAGCATTCCGATCGCGCCGAACCGGCGGCCGTTCTCAGCCGCGTTGTCGATGTTGCCCTTCATGTTTCTCGTCCGCCCGGTGATGGTGGTCCAGGAGGACGTTCCCGGACACACGTAGAACGGGATGCCCGCCTTCCGGAAGCGGGCGCAGTCCTGGTTGAAGGGGTGGTTCCACTCGTAGCCCCACTCCATGGCCACGAGGTCGCGGGGGAGCCGGCGCACGAGTTCGGGGTGGTGCAGGATGATATCCCCCCAGAATTGCATCTTGCGGCCGCGGGACTTCACTTCGCGGTGGAGCTTCAGGAGAAAGTCGAGGTAGACCCGTCCGACGCCGATCTTGTCCGCGAGCGCTTTCGAGCGGCCCTTCCCCAGGTCGATGGTCTCGTCGCACCCGACGTTGAACTGGCGGGAGCTGAAATGCGGCAGCAGCTCGTCGAACCACTCGCGCAGCAACGCGAGGCTGCGCGGGTCGGTGGGGTTGAGGCTGAACGGGTGCTTCATGGGGCCCCAGACGGTCTCGCAGCCGTCCGGCGCCTCGGCGAGCGGCTTGTACCGCGGCAGCTCCAGCCAGCGGTGGAGGTGGCCGAAGGAGTTCTGGTTCGGCACCAACTCCACGCCCCGCTCGCGGCAGTAGGCGTCGAGCGCGAGGATTTCCTCGCCGGTCAGGGGGGAAGCGTCCTTCCAGACCTCGCGATGATTCCGGTAGGCGAACGTATGCTCGGTGTAGAGCTGGATCTGGTTGAGTTTCCAGGACGCGAGCAGGTCCACCAGCTCGTAGAGCGTCCGCATCGTGGGGACCTTGTCCCGGCTGACGTCCAGCATCACGCCGCGGTGGGCGAAGTCGGGCTCGTCGGCGATCGCGAGGGCCGGCAGCCGCGACCCGGTCTGCTCGAGGATTTGCGTGAGCGTCCGCACGCCGTGCAGGATGCCCCGGGGGGTGCGCGCCGTGAGCGTGATGCCGCGCGGCGCGATGACGAGCTCGTAGCCCTCGTCGTGCCGGACCCGCCGGGGGTCGAGGACGAAGCGCGCACCGTCGAGGCTGTCGTCGCGCCCCGCCCAGAGCGGCCAGTCGACCTTCGCCGCGGCGCGCAGCGCCTGCTGCAGCCGGCGGCCGGCGAAGAGGAGCGCGGGCCTCAGGTCCGCGGGCCCCGCGGGCAGCGCGATGCGGCGGCCCGGTCCGGCGATGAATACGCCCGGCCGCGCGCGGAGGCGCCGCGGGGCGGGCAACAGGACGAGCCGGGAGGCGTTCACGACCCGGCTACTATATCGTGTTCGCGGCCGCGATCGGAGCGGTGGTAGGATCAGGACTATCCCACGGATGGAGGAACGACGATGAACATGAAGATCAAGGCGGCGATCGCGGCGACCGGACTGCTCTCCTTGGTGTCGGGCGGCGGAGACGCCGCGCCCGCGAAGGAGCCCCCGACGGCCGCGCCCAAGACGATGAGCGTGATCACGATGAAGACGACCAAGGGCGTGATCAAGTTCACCCTCCTGCCGCAGTACGCCCCCACCCATTGCGAGAAGTTCATCGCGCTCACGAAGAAGAAGTTCTACGACGGCATCAGCTTCCACCGGGTGGTGCCGAATTTCGTGATCCAGGGCGGCGATCCGGCCGGGAACGGCTCGGGCGGACCGGGGTACACGATCAAAGCGGAGTTCAGCTCGCGCAAGCACCTGCTCGGCACCGTGGCGATGGCGCGCACCCCCGATCCGAACTCCGCGGGCAGCCAGTTCTACATCTGCCTCGCCGCGCTCCCGTCCCTCGACGGGCAGTACACGACCTTCGGGCAGGTGTTCGAGGGGATCGAGGTTGTCAAGGCGATCGCCGTGGGCGACAAGATGACGAAGGTGACCGTCGCCGACGTTCCGATCGCGAAGATCCCCGAAGCCGCCCGGAACTGACTCCGGCGGCTGGGTCGGCCGGGGCGTTCTGCTCGCCCGGAATGACCGGCACGTCGTGAGCCCGTTCCTCCGCTCCTCCCTCGACCGCGGCGTGGCGCGGCTGTGCCGGCTGCTCGCGCGGATCTACTTCCACGACGTGGAGGTCACCGGGATCGAGCGGGTGCCCCGCGGGGTGCCGGTGATCGTGGTGGCGAACCACCACAACGCGATCCTGGACTCGGTGCTGCTGTTCGGCTTCCTCCCGGTCCGGCCCCGGTTCCTGGGCACGAGCACGATGTGGAAGAACCCCCTGTTGCTGCCCTTCCTCTGGCTGGGCGGCGTGATCCCCGTGCAGCGCCATCAGGACGCCGCGCCGGCCGACAACGCGCAGGCGTTCGTGCGCTGCCACGCGGCGCTGGCGGCGGGGGGCGCGATCGGGATCTTCCCGGAGGGCGAGACGCACGACGACCCGAACCTGCTGCCGCTCAAGACGGGGGCGGCGCGGATCGCGCTCGAGTTCGCCGCGCAGCGCGGGGCGCCCCCGCGGATCGTGCCGGTCGGGCTGCATTACACCCGGAAGGACGTCTTCCGCTCCCGGGCGCTGGTCGCGGTGGGCGCGCCCCTCGACGCCGCGCCGGAGGCGCGCGCGGCGGCGGCCGACGGGCAGGCCGCGGCGCGGGCGCTGACCCTGCGGATCGGCGAGGCGCTGCGCGCGGCGGCCCCCGACTTCGCCTCGTGGGACGAAGAACGGCTGATCGCCCGCGCGGCCGCGGTGTTCGCCCGCCCCGGGCAGGACCTGCCCCATGCGGCGTCGCTGGCGGATCGCGCCGACCTGCAGCGCCGGTTCGCGGTTGGAGCCCGCGACTTGAGGTCCCGGCTGCCCGGCCGCGTGGCGGCGCTCGAGCAAAGCCTGCGCGCGTACGAGCGGGACCGGGAG
>CAYHEI010000253.1:0-5068 GCA_964355385.1 uncultured bacterium
GACATCGTTTCACGTGACTGGAGTTCAGACGTGTGCTCTTCCGATCTCCGACGAACGTGCCGTCCACATACAGATCGTGGACCTGAACTCTCGCGGTTCTCCCGGTTGCCGGATCGTAGCTTGAAATCACCCGAGACAACCAGAGCGTGGAGTCCGAAACCTGACGCCAGCCATTGGTCTGCAGGTTAGACGTCGCCGGAGCCTTGGGGTTATACCTGAAGAAATCGAACAGAAAGGTTCCGCCTGGTTTCAGGTGATTCCAGACCCGCGTGAACAGCTCCTGAATATCGTCATCTTCGATGATCAAGGTCAGGCTGCCGTCAGCGAGAAAGATGAACCCGAACGTCTGGTCGAGTTCCAGGCGTTGCATGAACTGCTCATGGAGCACGGGCCTTAGACCCTTCTGCTCCGCGAGATACCGGCAGTGAGCGAGCATTTCCGGCGAGCTGTCCGTTCCCACCACGGTGAAGCCCTTCTCCATGATGGGCAGCAGGAGGCGGCCATACCCGCAGGCCAGCTCCAGAAAGGGTTGTTCATTCGCCGTGAGGTACTTCGAGAGGAACTCGTATTCCCCCGGATCGGGTCCCGGTCGGCTGGCGCTCATCGACTTCGACATGTACTCGCTGTAGTGAGAGTAGATCATGATGTTCCTCCAATCACTTGTATGGGAACAGTGTGACGCGGACTGGAAAGCGGCGTGTCCCCGATGCTTCCCATGATCCCCGCCGCCTGCTCCGTCTGGTGATGACATGAGCCTCCCTGAATGCCACGATCACCCATGCTGGAGCAGGGACCGCTTCAGGTCCTCCTCGGTATGGACCATGAAGAGATCTCGACCTTCGGAGACGAGCAGCCGCTGCAAGTGCTGGTCATGCGCCGCCAGCTTCGATTTGAACTCTGCGAGCCCCTCCCGCGACTCGCATGAAGTGATGTCCGGGAAACCCATCGCGTCGTATTTCTCGCTGTATTCGGCGACGACGTTGAAGGAGGAGTAGCCGACCTCTTCCCGATGACTCGCGCGAGCCGAGGCCGTTTCGCTGAGATACCGCATGCCTTGGTCATTCGCTTCAATCAGATTGCCGCCATCGCACGCCCGGGTCGCCTTGGTGCACATGTGCCGGTACTCCGGATAGAACAGCCAATCCCCTCCTGCTTTCCGCTTCTTCGCACACGACCGTTGTTGATCAACCAGCAATCCGCGAGTCCGACAGATCAGCTCGATGGCCGCCTCGCGCACAGTCTCATAGGATCGGTCTACCGCCAGCGTGCGGAGCAGCCGATCGATCCCTTCGGGCCGTATCGGTAGTGCGACCACCTTCTCGACACAGCGAACCCAGGCTTTCGGCAACCAGGTCTGATTCAACACCGCGCGGCAGTTCACGATGCCATCTGCGATCTTCAGCGCCTCCATGCGCCATGAGCGGATGTCCTCCTTCGTGCACACATGCTCTAGCACCGCCAGGTGGTATGCCGTCCGGGTGAATTGGCGCATGGCCTTGGCGAGCATCTCCCCCTTCTTCTCGGGCGTCTGCAGTTCCGAGATACGGCCCCTGAGCGCCCGAAAGCGCTTGAGGACTGCTTCCGACTTGTGATACAGGACCCGCGAGTCGATGATCACGGAGGTGCGGTGACCCTCGAAGTTTGCATCGCCTTCGAGGCCTTCCCATTGCATGGGGTAGAAGTCAATGCAGACACCATCGATCAGATACGTCCAGTTGTTCCAGATCTGCTTGCCTTGCGAGGGGACGTAGGAAAGATCGTAGTCGGATTCCGGCGCGGCATAGTCCTTCGTCCGGGAGCCGTAATGGATGACCAATTCGAGGTCGTCTCCGAGCACTTGCCTGGCGTGTTCGATCAGGATGTCGACGAACGGCCGCAGGTCTTTCATGACTTGTCCTCCCATGTGTGGGCGTTGAGCGTGGTGTTGCCCGTCAAGGTGAGTGAGGAGGGTCGCGCGGCGACACAGAGTGGCATCTTGCCGATGGCCATCCTTAGGATGGCGGTCTGCCGCGGGACGCTTAGAGGATCATGTCAAGAGCATCGTATCACATGTCGGATCGAGTTCAATCGCCGACGCGGACTGCCTCATCAGTGATTCGCATCATGCGCCCAGGCTCGGAAACCACTCGGCAAGGTCGAGGCGGTGGGCAAGCGTGCGGCAGGATTCCCGCATGCGGGACAGGTACGTGGCAGCCTCGTCCACGGACTCGCTCATTCCGGCAACGTTGTCCGGACCGCCGTCCCATCCACCCCAACGGCAGATGCGAATGAGATGGTAGAAGTGGTTCATGGCGAGGATGGCCGGATGGCGTTCAGCAGAAAGAGTCTGCTTGGTCTCTTCCTCGTACGCTTCGATCAGACGGTCCCAGTCGAGCTTCCCGGGCCCGCAGAGGTCCACCGCAACGCCCAACTGCATCTCCTCGGTCCCCAGGCGGCACATCTCGAAGTCGTAGAACCCACAGAAGACGCCTTGCTCCGCCCGTTGGTTGAAGATGTCCTCATGGAACAAGACCCGGCGTCGCTCGGGAATCCGCGACAGTTCCCATTCGAGAAGGGCCAGAGATTCGGAGAAGAACGGGACCCGATAGACCGCAGCGGATTCCCGGGCTCGGCGGCCGGCGGCCAGGTAGCGGCCGACCGTCTCAGAGAGATCGGGAGTGCACACGATCACGCGGAAGTCCCGGATGGGGGAATACCCCGGGCCGATCGGCGGGAGCGGTACCTGAACCAGACGGCCGATGGCCCCGCCGATCCCGGCGCTGAGCTCGCCGATCCTCTCCGGTCCGAGCTTCCCGTCGGCCAGGGCGACCCCGATATCTTCCCCGGGCAACCGGGTCATCACGATGAGCGTGTCCTCGATAGCGTGGAGGACGCGGGGCACCAGCCCGGTGCGGGCGAAATGATTCAGACAGAAGCGCTCGTTGGCCCAGCGTCCGGAGTCGACGTAGTGCTTGAAGACAACGGGCTGCCCGTGAAAGGACCCGAAGGTCACCAAGTTCGTTCCTCCGCGGTACTGCGGTTGGACGGGATCCACCGCGTACCCCGGGTTCGCCGAGATGAACTCGGCGATGCAGGCGTCGCTTCGTTGCGCGAGTTCGATCCGCCAATCCGTCATCCGTTCACGTCCGCACCCTGCCATTCCGCTTCCGCCACACCTCGCGGGTCAGGAGGTAGCAGCGATGACCGGGGTCCATACCCCGGACGCGCCGGGGGAGGCGGCGGAAGCCGCACTTCTCCATCACGCGGCCCGAGGCGGGATTCCGGACGCGGCTCTCCCCGAAGAACGACCGGCCTTGAAGCTTGCGGAAGATAAACTCGGTGATCCCCCGCAGACTCTCGGTTCCGTATCCCCGGTTCCATTGGTCCCTGCGGAACGCATACCCGAAGTCGCGTTCGCCGATGCGCAACTTTCGCTTCTCGGCCGAGCCGAAGCCGATCCACCCCACCACATCCCGGTCCGCCTTGCGGACGACCGCCAGACTGTAGGAGAACCGGGGGCGCGCGCGGTTGTGGAAGATCGCGCGCTTTACCCAGGCACGTGTCTCGCGGAGATTCCGCGTCTTGATGTACCCCATAGTCCGCGTGACCATCGGGTCGGCGAAGAACACGTGCAGGCGCCGCGCATCCCCCGGCACGAGGTCACGAAGAATCAGCCTCCGAGTCCGTATCTGGAACATCGAGGACCTTCTCACCCCTCCAGCCAGTCCCGCCGCGCGATGCCCGCCTGGCGGAGGATTCTTGCCAACAGATCAACCCCGATATCTCCGCCATGGGGATTCGGGATCGTCAAGACCAGCGTGCCCCTGGTCATGTACGGATGTCTACCCTCTTGAAACGGACCGTCGAATCCCGCTGCGCGCAGTTTGCGGACCAGCTCGGCCCAGGAGACGGGGCTAAGTCTTGCCACCGACGCTCATCCGGGTGAGCGGCCGCACGGTCTTGCCGCCGATCACCGGGATGGCGAGCCCGCGCCGGAGGCGGAGCGCGATCCATCCGTCCAGGACATCCTGCAATTCGCGCTGGCACGCCTCGCGCGTCCGGCCGGTCGCCCAGACTCCGCGGCAGGGAGCGATCTCCCCGTAGTAGGGCTCACGGCCGTTTTCGACGAGCCGGTACTTCGCCTTCGCCATTGCCGCCCCGATGAACTCGAGGATCATGGCTCATTCTACAGCGTTTCATTCGTCCGACCACCGGGCGGACCTGCATCGACGTATGATGTCGCCAGGAACGAGAGCAATGGCATGGCACGACCGGTTCTTTCGCGGGCTCTACGGGCGGGTGCTGGCGGCGCAGTTCCCGCGCGCGAGGAGCCGGGAGCATGCCCGGACGGTGAAGCGGCTGCTCCGGGTCCGCCGGGGCGCGCGGGTGCTCGACATCCCGTGCGGGATGGGCCGGGTCACGATCCCGCTGGCGCGGATGGGGCTGCGCCTGACCGGGGTGGATCGCGAGCCCGCCTACATCGCCCGCGCCCACCGGGCCGCGAAGCGGTCCCGGGTGCGCGTGAACTTCCGGTGCGCCGACATGCGCGACCTCGACGCGGAGGGGGAGTTCGACGCCGCGTTCAACTGGTTCGGCAGCTTCGGCTACTTCTCGAACCGGGAGAATCTCGGGTTCGCCCGACGGGTGTTCCGAGCGCTCAAGCCGGGCGGCCGCTTCCTCGTAGACGGCGGCCCCAACCTGTCGTTCATCCTGTCCCATTTCTACAAGGGCGCGGACGAGCGAATCAACGGCGTACGGGTCATCCACCGAAACGCGGTGAACCGGCGGACCCGTCGGGCCGTCACCCGCTGGACGTTTCTCCGGGGCCGGCGGCGGGAATCCCAGGTCAGCGCGATGCGACTGTACGACGGCAGGGAGCTGCGCGCTTTGCTCCGCGCCGCGGGCTTCCGCGACATCCGACTGTTCGACCGGTTGGGTTCGCGCCCCTTCACCCGCCACTCCAGACGCCTCATCGCGGTGGCACGGAAGCCGTAGCGAACGGTCGGGGATCAGCCCCCGAGGGGGGAGGCGATTCGGAGGCCGGGGAAGCGCTTGAAGTCCTGATCGAGCGTCACCCACTCGCAGCCAT
>CAYHEI010000254.1:0-5065 GCA_964355385.1 uncultured bacterium
TGAACGGGCGCAAGGTCGGCCCTCAGCGAGCGAGGCACGGTGGGCCGAACGAGCGACCCGAAAGCCCTGCCCGCGACCGTCCCCGACAGGATCCGTGCCCGAGTTCTCGTCCTCTTGTGGCCACGACCAGCGCGATCGGAAGGCGCCATTGGGCCCGAAGCTGGGATCGCGTTAGGGCGACTCGCACCAGATGAACGCGCTCGACGCGGCCCGGTCGAGAGCAAGGCGCTCCCGAAGGCGGCCTCTGATTCGCCCGCGTCCCGTCTCGTAGAACTCCCAACGTCCGCTCCGAACCGCCGGAGCCAGGAAGCCGCGCAGGTCGGCAGGCCACCACGGGACTCCGGGCGCCCTGACCCGCAGTTCGCGCGCGATCTCGGGGCGAAGTCGCCCCATGCGTGCAACGAGCTTATCCACTTCCCCCGCGCCGATCCGGAACGCGATCCATGCGCTGTCGCCACCGACCTCGTGGCATTCGTGGATCGCGCTCGCCCGAACCGGAAGATACGGAGGAATCCGTCCGGCTTGCACGGCGAGTGAGGCCACAACCGCATGGTTGTCCGGATACTCCGCGCAAGCATGAGGCCTGAAGAGCAGAGCCGGCGGACTCAGGAGAAGCCTCGCCAACTGGATCGCGACGATGAACACCGCGACACAGGCGATGACGACCAGCACACGTGCCCGGCGCGGAGGGCGCGCCGCTCTGCGGCGAACACCGATGCCTTCCCCCGAACGCCCCTCCGCCGCCTCGCGATTCAGGTCCATCCGGTAGCCGGCGGCGATGCGCGTCCCGATCGGATACGACGAGTCGGTCCGTCCGGAGCGGGCGGAACGCGGTCGGCGCCGCTTCCGGTTCATCACCGCGAGAAGACGGTCACGAGCGCCAGGCAGGCCAGGGCTTCGCCGCGGCCGATGGAACCCGTGCGCTTGAACGTGGTGGCTTTGAGGCTCACACGCTCCGGGTCGAGATGCAGCGTAGCGGAGAGATTCCGGATGATGCGCGCCCGGTAGGGCCCGAGGCGGGGAGCCTCGGCCAGCAACGTCACATCGGCCGAGCGCAGCTCGAAGCCGCGATGCTGCACCTCGTGGACGACCTCGTGCAGGAAATCGAGGCTGCGCGCGTTTCGGGCGGCCTTCCGGCGCACACCGAAGCGCGTACCCATGTCGCCGCCGCTCGTCGCGCCCAGCAGGGCGTCGGTCAGCGCGTGGGAAATCAGATCGGCGTCGGAATGGCCGTCGAGGCCGCGGGGGAAGGGAATCCGTACGCCGCCCAGCACGAGCGGGCGCCCCGGAACGAGCCGGTGGAGATCGAAGCCCAGGCCGGCTCGCGTCTCGCCGCGCCCCGCCAGCGCTTCGGCCGCCTCGAGGTCCTCCCGCACCGTCACCTTGGCCATGCGCCGCGAGCCGGGCACCAGCTTCACGCGCGCCCCCGAGTTTTCGAGGGGCTGCACGTCGTCCGTGACCTCCGCGCCGTCGAGCGCGCGGAGCCAGCGGGGCACCAGATCGGCCCGCACCCCTTGCGGCGTCTGGGCCAACCAGAGTCCGGCGCGCGGCACCGTCGCCGCGACGAAGCCCCCCCGCCCGGCGCGCTTCACGGTGTCGGCGGTGGGCATTGCCGCCAGCGCCGCGCCGTGCCGCACGGCCTGGTGCGCAACCTCGGCCGCGACCGTCATGTCCACGAACGGACGCGCCGCATCGTGGATCAGAACCGCGTCCACCCCCCAAACGCCCAGCGCTCGCGCGCCGCGCGCCACCGAGTCCTGACGGCGCGCGCCCCCGGCGACCACGGCGGAAACCTTGGTCGAGCCCAAGGCACGGAGCAGATTCCGCGCGCGGCCGACCCAGGCGGGCTCCATGACCACGGCGATGCGCCGGACCCACGGCAGGTCGTGAAACGCGCTCAGCGCATGGGCGAAAAGCGGGGCACCCGCGAGGGGAACCCAGGCCTTGGGAACGCGCGCGCCAAGCCGCACGCCCCGCCCCCCGGCGACCAGCACCACTCCGACCTTCATGGGTTGGCTTCGGTTAATTGGTGATAATGTCCCCGGCTTCCTCGCGCTTCTTGGCGAAGATCATCCGCCCCGCGGCGGTCTGCAGCGCGCTGGTGACGACCACCTCGACCTTCTGCCCCATGGACACCTTGCCGTTGTCCACGACGACCATCGTGCCGTCGTCCAGGTAGCCGATGCCCTGGCCGGCCTCCTTGCCTTCCTTGATGACCCGGATCGTCAGCAGCTCCCCGGGCAGCACTGCGGGCTTGAGCGCGTTCGCGAGGTCGTTGATGTTGAGCACGGCCACGCCGTGGATCTCCGCCACCTTGTTCAGGTTGAAGTCGTTCGTGATGATCTTCCAACCGCGCTGCTTGCCGATGATGAGCAGCTTCTCGTCCACCTCGCGCGTCTCGGGCGCATCCAGCTCCAGCACCTCGATGCGCACGCGGGACTTCTGCATGCGGTTCAGGATGTCCAGGCCCCGCCGCCCGCGGTTGCGCTTGAGCGGATCGCTCGAGTCCGCGATGCGCTGCAATTCCTGCAGGACGAACCGGGGCGTGTAGAACGTTCCCTCCAGGAATCCGGTGTCGCAGACCTCCGCGATCCGGCCGTCGATGATGACGCTCGTGTCGAGCAGCTTCGCCACCCCACCCCCGCCGCGGCCGTTGCCCGACCCGCCCCGGTCGCTCGTCCGCCGCCCCTCGGCCGCGCCCGGCCAGCGCAGCGCCACGGTCGCGCCCACGAAACCCAGCAGGCCCAGCAGCAGCACGCGGCCCCCGGGCCAGCCCGCGAAGGCGTATTGGTCGAGCGCCCAGCTCAGCGCGAGCGCGGCCACCCAACCCGCCAGCACGCCCGCTCCCGCCCGCGCCAGAAAGGGCGAGGTGAAGGAGTCGCCCAGCGCGTCCAGCCCGAGCGCCGCCACGCCGATCGCGGCCCACACCGCCGCGCCTTCCATGCGGCCCGCGGCGAGCATCATGGCCACGCCGACCGCCGCAAGCAATCCGATCACCAGTCTGCGCATCATCGCGTTCTTCATGTAACACTCCTTGATGTGATGGTTTCAAATAAGGAAGGAACAGGAATAGAAGGAACCGGAACGGATCCGATGCAACTGCTTCAAGACAAAGCCAGATCCACGGCGCGCGCGAGATCCGCGACACCCTCGACCTTGAGGCCGGGCGGGGTCGAGGCCAGGGACGCCCGGTTCGCCTCGGGCACGAGACAGCGGGTGAATCCCAGTCGCGACGCCTCCTCCAGGCGCCGCTCGAGATGGACCACCGGCCGGACTTCCCCGGCCAACCCCACCTCCCCCACGAGGGCGATGCGCTCCAGGGGACGGTCCTTGTACGCCGACACCACCGCCAGCGCCGCGGCGAGGTCGGCGGCGGGCTCGTCGATGGTCAGGCCGCCCGCCACGTTCAGGAAGACGTCCGCCGTCGAGAGATGCAGGCCGACGCGCTTCTCGAGCACTGCGAGCAGGATCGCCACCCGGTTGGCGTCCACCCCCACGCTGCGGCGCTGGGGCATGCCGAACGCCGCCGAACCGGTGAGCGCCTGCACCTCGACCAGCACGGGGCGGGTCCCCTCCATGCAGGCCGCCACGGCACGGCCCGTGGTCGCGCCCTCCGGGCCCGGCAGGAAGAGCGCCGACAGATGCTCGACCTCCTTGAGCCCGAGGCCCGTCATCTCGAACACCCCGATCTCGTTCGTGGAGCCGAAGCGGTTCTTCGCGGCGCGGAGTATCCGGTACAGATGATGGCGGTCGCCCTCGAACTCGAGGACGCAGTCCGCGAGGTGCTCGAGCGTCTTGGGACCGGCGAGCATGCCGTCCTTGGTGACGTGGCAGACGACGAGCAGCGTCGTCCCGGTGGTCTTCGCGAGCCGCATCAGCGACCCCGCGCATTCCCGCACCTGCGCGACGCTGCCGGGCGCCGCGGCCAGGGCGTCGCTCCAGAGGGTCTGAACGGAGTCCACCACGGCCACCGCGGGCTTGAGCGTCCGCACCGCCTCGGCCACCGCCTCCATCTGCGTGGACGCGAGAATCGCGAGTCCCGCGCCGGGAACGCCCAGCCGCCCGGCGCGCAGCTTGACCTGCGCGGGCGACTCCTCGGCAGACACGTAGAGGACCGGCGGATGCGCGCCAGCGAGGTGGGCGGCCGCCTGCAGCAGCAGCGTGGATTTTCCGATGCCCGGCTCGCCGCCGATCAGGACGAACGAACCCGGGACGAGCCCGCCGCCCAGCACGCGGTCGAACTCTTTGAGGCCCGTGCCCGCACGGACCGAACCGGAGTCCGACACCTCGTCGAGCCAGAGCACCTTGGCGTCGTCGGGAGCCGCGCCGCTTCGGCGCCCTGGGCTTGTCGAAGGGCCGACGCGCTCCTCGACCAGGGTGTTCCACCCCGAGCAGGACGGGCACCGGCCCAGCCACTTCGCGTACGCGGCGCCGCACGACTGGCAGACGAAGCGGGTCTCGGCCTTGCTCACCGCGCCCTCAAAACAGCCTGACTTTGGCCGTGATCGGCTGTTCTTTCAGCTTCTTGACGAGATCCTTGAAGTTCTTCGCGAGCTCCTCGTCGTTGATCATGGCCCCCATGAGCCCCTTCCCCTGGTCGATCCGGCCGACGAGACCGCTCACCACGTCCGCCGTCTGCCGGAGGCTGTCGAGCGCCCTATTGGCCTTGACCAGGGCCGACCGGAGGCTCTCGGTGCTCTTGGGGTCGGTCATGACCCGCATGCTGTCCATGAGCACCTCGAATTCCTTCGACATCTTGTTCAGAGCGCGGGAGAACTGCTCCAGGTCCGTGAAGGCCTGGTCCATCCGCCCGACGTGCCGGTCCACGACGAGCGCGATCTTGCCGGTCACGGCCTTGAGGTCCGCCACCATGGAGTGGACCGAGGCGACGACCTCTTCCTTGCCGAAGATCGGGGTGAGCGCATCGACGATCTTGCCCAGCCGGATCAGGGTCGCGTCGATGCTGACGGGATCCACCGCGCGCACGGTCGCGCCGTCCGCGAGGTAGGGCGCCGTGCCGGAGGGGCTGGCGTGGATCTCGACGTACTGCTCCCCCAGCATCCCG
>CAYHEI010000255.1:0-2789 GCA_964355385.1 uncultured bacterium
GTCATGACATGACCAGCATCACCATCGATCGTACAGGCTTCATTGCCAACATCTGTTCGTTCCTGATCGGCCCCGCCTTGCGCCCGTGCTTCTCCCACTCGGCTGGGACGGGCGTTTCGGGGATACCCCTAGCGCGCGCCCATTCGCCCGCCAGCGAGTCCGCGCCGGGCTGGCGCCACGGCTCGAAGTACGCCCGCCGGACAACCGCGTTCTCCGCTCCCCAGCCGAGCGTCGGGAGCGCGTCGAAGAACAACGGGAAAAGCGGGTTGCCCAGCACGAGCCAGGACGTGACGGCCCACGGCAGCAGCGGAAGCGCGCCGAACGCTGCGGCGAGGGGGGCTGCGCGCCAGCCGGACCGATGGCAGCAGATCCAGGCGGCGCCGAGTACCGCCACCGGGAGCTTGGCCGCCGCCGCCGCGCCGAGGAGCGCGCCGGCGAGCGCGACGGAGGCGCGACCGGGGGACCACAGGCCCGCGGCGGTCGCGAGCAGGAACGCGGCGGCGAGGTCGGACTTCGAGCCGCAGAGCAGCGCAACCGAGTGGCCGCCGGCGACTGCGAGGAGCGGTCCAAGCCAGGCCGCCCACGGTGCCTGCCCCGCCGCGCGCGGCGACGCGAAGACCGACGCTGCGGCGAGGAACAGTGAACCGATGACCGCGTGCGCCAGTCGCTCGTCGTCGAGCGCGAGCGCGAGAGCGAACGCCATCTCGGTCGGCAAGGGCAGATGGTAATTCACGCCCACCCCGGTGAAGAGCGCCCTCCCGGATACCAGCCACTGCAGCGGCGCTCCCAGATGGTAGATATACGCGTCAAGCTCGCCCTCCGGAGCCGCCCAGCGGGCGAGCACCGGAAACGCGGCGACGGCCAGTCCCACGCGGGCGGGAAGGCGGAGGATTCCCCGCCATTCGCGCGCGGCCGCCAGCACCAGGCTGCGGCGTCCGCCCTGCCACGCGGCGACCGCCGCGGGCGCGAGCAGACCCGCCAGCAGCACGGGCGGGCGGAAGGCGCCGACGAGTCCCCAACCCAATCCGGCCGCGCCCACAACGACCCAGCCCAGCGCCAGCGCGGCGCCGAACGCCGCGAGCGGGGCGAGCCGGACCCGCCAGAGCTTGAGGATCACGCTCCCGAGTTGCGCCGCCGCCTCCACGAGCAGCAGCGCCAGAGCGAGGAGGCGGAAGAGCTCGATCAGTGCTTGGGGGCTCACGGTTGCCCCATCTGTCGCCGCAGCAGCACGAGGTTGCCGAGGGCGGCGGCATGCCGGGGGTTCCGGCGCAACACGCTCGCGAAGAGCCGCAGCGCCTCGGCCGTCCGGCCCTGCGCGGCGCAGGCCGTCGCGACATTGGTCCAGAGAACGAGGTCGCGGGGCGCGAGGCGGGCGGCGGCGCGGAAGGCGGCCTCCGCTTCCGCGAACCGGCCGAGCTGGGCGAGCGCTTGGCCGACGGCGAGGAGCAGACGGCCGCGGCCGATCTTGCCGGGGTACGCCAGGGCGGGCCGAATGGCCGCGAGGGCGTCCTCGTACCGATGCGCCGCGATCGCGGGGGTCGCGGGATTCGCGCGGGTGAGTCCGTAGATATCGAGCACGCTCAGGGCGGCGTCATCCTTGAACGGGGGAGACGAGAACAGTCCCCGCAGCCGGAAGCGGCGGAACCAGCCGTCCGTGGCGGCGGCGCCGACGGGGGAGGGACGCGCGCCCGTCGGCGCAAGCTCGTGCAGGATGCCACGGGGAGTCATGCGCTCGCGCAGGACGGGATAGCTGCACATCGAGAGGGAGCAGGGCCGGCGTCCCGTCCCCAGCCGGTCCGCGAGCAGCCCGAGGGGGGGGCGGGTCTCGGCATGGGGGGGATCGGCGCCCTGCGGCGCGGGGGGGGCCAGGTCCGGGGCTTCGGGCCGCCGCGCCGCGAGGCGGCGCCAGCCCCAGTCGCGGTTGAGGAAGGGGTTGGTCACGATGAAGACCGTCTCCGGAGCCCGGCGTTCCACGTGCAGGAGCGCGAGCATGGGGAACATCTGGTAGTCGGCCTCCGCGAAGAGCACCGTCGACCCGCCGAGGCTGACGCGCAGGTTCTCGGCGTAGTCGAACCCGAGGTAGTCGCGGCCGTGATCGTTGCGCGTGCGGTGTCCCGCGAGCTCCGCCGCGAGCAGGCCGGCGCCCGCGGCCCAGGCGGCCCAGCGGCGGTGCGGGGGCAGCGCGGCGCGCAGCGTCAAGAGTCCCGCGCCCGCGGCGGCGGCGAGCGCCGCCAGGTACGGGAGGAAGAACCGGTCCGAGAGCCAGAACACGAACTCGCCCGAGGCGACGTGCACCGGGTTCGCGAGCGCCGCGACGCCCGCGAGCAGGAGCACGCGGCCCCCGCCGAGCAGTCCCAGCGCGCGGGGCCGCGCGCGCCACAGGGCCGCCGCGCCCGCGAGCGCGAGCAGCGTGAAGCTCAGGCCCGCCTCGCGGACCGGGAAGAGCAGGGCGTGCCCGAGCTGCCATCCGGTCATCCCCGCGGGCTTGAGCGCGGCCTGCGGCAGGAAGTCGCTTCTTAGGATCACCCCCGCCAGCCCCGCCGCCCGGCCGGGATCGCCCCAGACCGGCTCCCGCGCGGCGCAGAGGGGGAGTTGGAGATAGAGCGTCGCGCCCGTGAGGAGGAGCGCCGCGGCCACCGCCGCATCGCGCGCGCGCCATGGGCGGGACGTCCAGGCCGCGGCGGGGAGCCAACACGCGGCGCTCATCCAGTGGTCGGAGAGCCCGAGCCCCAGCCACAGCGCCGCCCCGGCCACGCTGGCGTGGTGCGGAGGCAGTTCTCCGGCGCATG
>CAYHEI010000255.1:2799-5054 GCA_964355385.1 uncultured bacterium
CCGCCCGGCCCGGGGGGGGGACCCACCCCGGGGCCCCCCCCCCGGGGGCGGCCCCCCCCCCCCCCCGCCCCCGCGCCGCCCCCCAGCGGCCCGGCCGGGGCCGGAGCAGGGCGGCCGCCGCCGCCAGCAGCAGCGCCGCGTTCAGCGCGTAGAGCGCGCCCTTGGCCGAGACGCCGCACTCCCACCACAGCGCCGACGCGGCCAGGCACGCTCCGGCGATCCAGCCCGCCCGGCCGGCGGCGCGGGAGGGAAAGAGCAGCGGAACGAGGCGGCCCGCCAGCACCGCCGCGAGGGCCGACAGCGCCGCCGCGAGGAGGTTCACCCGCCAGTACGGCCCGCCGACGGGAAGCGCGGTCGCCAGGCGGCCGAGCAGCGTGAGCAGCGGATACCCCGGGGCGTGTTGCACCCCCAGTCCGAGGCAGGCGGCGACCGTCTCCGGCGAATCGTCGAGCTGGTAGGCGGGGTGCAGCGTGCGCACGTACAAGCCGAACGCCGCGAGAAAGAGCGCGGCCCAGGCCGGGGTCATCTCACCCGGGGCAGCAGATACGCGAGCTCCGCGCGCTCGCGCGTCGAGAGGAGGTCCGGGAAGCGCGCCGCACGCTCCAGCAAGCCGCGCGCTTCGGCGATGCCGCGCCGGCGCACGAGCAGCAGGCGGGCGAGCTGGAAGAGCCCCGGGCCGAATTCGGGAGCGCGCTCGATCGCCCGGCGCAGCAGGCGCTCGGCGCCGTCCGGATCGCTCAGCAGCGCCCGGCACAGCCCCCGGTGCGTGAGCGCGGCGGCGAGTGGGAGCGGCTGGAGCGGAAGGCGGGCCGCTTCGGCCAGATAACGTTCCGCCGCCGCGGGTTGTCCGCGCTCCAGCAGGTCCGCGCCGTGGTACGCGAGCGCGAGGCCGTAGTTGACCACCGCGCGCGACGTGACGGGATCCCGGTAATCCGCGGCGTCCACGGCGCCGCGGAGGCGCAGCGCGGGGAACCGGGACGCCGCGCGCCGGGCGCGGAGCGTTTCGGCGGGATCCACGTACGCCGCGAACACCGGCCCCAACGGCACGAGGTGTCCCTCGCTGCCTTGCCCCGAGCAGCCCGGAGTGTAGAACGCGGGGCGCGCGGGGACGTTGGCGGCAATGAGGCGCGGCAGATGCACTCCCGGATCGGCGCTGAACGGCGGCCACGACAGTCCGGCCATGTGGCGGGGCAGCCGCGCGTACGCCGGCTCCCAGCAGGCGAACGGCATCGGCAGCAGCGCGACGTCCGGCCGGACGCCGAGGACGTCGTGCACGTAGAACAGCGGGAACGCCTGGTCGTCCCCCTCGCAGATCAGCATCGCGCGGCGCGGAAGGGAGCCAAGCTGGTTGACCGCGAAATCGTAGGCGAGGTAGTGCCGGCCGCGGGGGGAAACGCGCGCGTTCAACGCGAGGGGGGCGGCGACCGCCAGGAGCGCCACGGTTCCCCAGATCCGGGAGCGCCGCGCGAGCGCAGCCCAGCCCAGGCCCATGAGGAAGGCGAGCAGGGCGTAACTCAACAAGTAGTAGCGTTCGATTTCCGGCGTGTCATAGGCGGAGGCGAACCAGAGATTCGCGGCGAAGACCAGCCCGGCCCCCGGCAGCAGCCCGGGGGCGGCGCGCGCGAGCGCCGCGAGTCCCGGCGCGGCGAGCGCGACACCGGGACCCAGCTCGCCGAGGGGGAGGACGGTCCCCTGGCGCAGCGCGCGCAGCGGCACATCGGCCGGGCCCTTGTGCGCGAGCATGATGAACCGATACTGCCGCGCCGCGAGGTAGGCGACCAGACGGCCGGGGCGGTCGGGCAGACCCCAGTTTAGAGGCGGGTCGGCGGCGGCCCGGAGCGCGGTGGCGGCGGGCTTCGCGGCGAGCGGCAGCAGGGCCAGGGCGGCGGCCATCGCGACGGTTCGCCCGGTGACGCGCCGCCGCCGCAACAGCGCGAGCCCCGCCGGGACGAGATAGAGCCCGTGCAGGTGATGGCTCAACGCCAGACCCGACAGGAAGGCGGGGGCGGCGATCCCGCGCCCCCGAACCACGGACCGCAGCATCGCCAGCAGCGCGACGGACATGAGCGCCAGCGACATCGTGTACTTCTCGCCGATCCCGGCCTGCCACCAGAGCGTCCGGCTCCCGGCGAGCGCGAGCGCCGCGGCGGTGGGCGCGAGGCGCGCGGGTAGGCCGCGCCACCCGAGGGCGGCGGCGACGTCCCGCGCCGCGGCGCAGACGATCGTTACGGCGGCGGCTCCCCACAGCGCCGAGA
>CAYHEI010000256.1:0-5050 GCA_964355385.1 uncultured bacterium
TTGATGGCCTGGGAGCTGGCGCGACGGGCGGCTCCCGCCTTCTCCGCTCATGAGTTGCGCCTCGCCTAGGACCCGCACCGCGAGGCCGGCCGCCTTGGCCGCGGCGACCGCGGCCACGAAGCCCTCGGTTCCGCCGCCCGCGATCTCACACCCCTTGGTGTGAAGGAGCTTGGTGGTTGATGACACGGCCTTGATGCCTTCGAGGATGGTCACCACGTGCTTTGCCTCGCCTTCGCAGGACCACGTTCCCAAGAGGTCAGCCTGGTTGTCGGCAAGCGGTCCAATCACGGCGAGCGCTTTCAGCCCCTTGGCGAGCGGCAGACGCCTGTCGTTCTTCAGCAACACGCATGAGCGGGCGGCGACCTCGCGGGCTAGGGCGAGGTGCTCCGGCGCCAGCAATACGCTCTCCTTCGCGGGGTCGGCGTAGGGCCGCTCGAAGAGCCCCAACGCGAACTTGACGCGCAGGATTCTCCGGACGGCCTCGTCCACGGCGGCGAGGGGGACTTCGCCCGACTCCACCAGCCTGGGCAGGTCTTTGGGGTAGATCTCCGCGGTCATGTCCATGTCCACCCCGGCGAGCAGGGCGCGTTTCCCGGCTTCCGGCCGGTCCGCCGCCGCCCCGTGGGCGATCAGCTCGCCGATCGAGTTCCAGTCGCTCACGACGAATCCGCCGAACCCCCAACGCGTGCGCAGGACCTCGGTGAGCGTGAAGGGATGGCACGACGCGGGCACGCCGTTCAGGTCGTTGAAGGCGCTCATCACCGTGGCGGCTCCCGCGTCGAGCGCGGCGTGGAACGGCGGGAGGTAGACGTCCTCGAGGACGCGCGGCGACATATCGGTGGTGTTGTAGTCGCGACCGCCCTCGGCGGCGCCATAGGCGACGAAGTGCTTGACGCAGGCGGCGACATGGTCGGGCGCGCCCAGGGCGGCTCCCTGGAAGCCCCTGACCCGTGCGCGCCCGATCGCGCAGCCCAGGTGGACGTCCTCGCCGGCCCCCTCCGCGATCCGGCCCCAGCGGGGGTCGCGGGCGATGTCCACCATCGGGGCGAAGGTCCAGTGGGTTCCCGCGGCCGAGGCTTCCTTGGCGGCGACCGCCGCGGCGCGTTCGATGCGCTCCAGGTCCCACGAGGCGGCCTCGCCCAGGGGGATCGGGAAGATCGTCTTGTAGCCGTGGATGACGTCGTTGCCCGCGATGAGCGGGATCTTGCGCCGGGACGCCTCCTTGGCTATTTTCTGCCGGGGGTTTACCTTGGGGGCGCCCCGAAAATTTACAACCGCGCCCACCCGGCGGGCTGGGACCGCCGACTCGTGGTCGGCGCCGCCCGTGTTGAGCTGGTTCATCTGGCCCAGCTTCTCGGCGAGGGTCATCTTGGCCAGCAACTCGCGGACCTTGGTTTCGATCGCGGGATCGAACGGGCTGCGGACGATCTTGGGGGTCGCGATGGCCATGATCTACCTCCTATCTATCGTGTAAATGCCAAACGGGTTTGAACTAAGTCCGCTTCCAAAGATCAATCGGCTTCTTGTAGGGTTTCGGCGTGTACGGCCAGGTGATCTTGCGGCCCTCGCCCGCGGACTGGTACGCGGCGAGCATTATTTCCAAGACGGTGCGGCCGTCCTCGCCCGTCTCGAGCGGCTTCGCCGTGCCTCGCACGCAATCCACGAAGTGCTGCATCTCCTGGGGGAAGCCGTAGTTCCAAACCTCCTCGAACATCGTGAAGGTCCAGCCCGTGGTTGAGGCGGCCTTTTCCACCGCGTAGCCGTATCCGGTCTCGCTGTAGGTCGACAGCGCGTTGCCCCGGAGCAGGTCCGCGCGCGTGTGCCCTTTCGAGCCGTAGATCTCGACGCGGTCGTCCACGCCGCCGCCCTTGGCCCAGGAGTTCTCGGCGAACGCCATCTTGCCGCCCTCGTACTCGATGATGCACAGCGAGTGGTCCTCGCCCTTGGTCTTCTTGCCGTGGACGAACGTGCCCATCGTCGCGTACACCGACTTCACTCGGGGCTTGCCCAGCACCCAGCGCGTGTACTCGATCGAGTGGCAGCCCATGTCCAGCATGACGCCGCCGCCGGAGCGGTTCACGTCCCAGAACCACGGCATGTGCGGCCCGCTGTGCTCCTCCCACTGCTTGGCGAGGAAGGGGACGCCCAGCGCGCCCTCGTCCACAAGCGCCTTGGCGCGGACGTACTTGGGCGCGAAGAGCAGTTCCTCGGCGTAGAAGAGGATGACGCCCGCCTGTTTGCACGCCGCGATCATCGCGTCCGCCTCCTCCAGTGTCCGGCACAGCGGCTTCTCGCAGACGACGTGCTTCCCGGCCTTGGCGGCGTCGAGCGTGATCGCGCAGTGCAGATCATTGGGCACGCCCAGCGTGACGAGGTCGAGGTCCTTCATCTTGAGCATCTCGCGGTAGTCGGTGAACGCCTTGGGAATGCCCCGCACCTTCGCGAACTTCGCGGCTTTGCCCGGCGTGGGACTGGCCACCGCGACCACGTCGGCGTCACGCACGTGATGGCGGAAGGCGTGCGCGTGGAGGTCCGCGATGAAGCCCGATCCGATCAGGCCGACCTTGACGGTTCCGCCTTTCATGCCGCCCATGATACTACGCCGTCCCGGAAAGCGGGACGGGCGTGCTCAGCCGGCGCGATCCCTTGACAGCCGGGGAGCGGGGGACTAGGCTTCTCTACTTATGACGTGGCGGCGGGTAAAGGAGTTTGTCATCGGGGCGGACAAGAACCCCCTCGACCGCAGGGTGTTCCACACCGCGACCCTGATCGCGGTGCTGGCCTGGGTGGGCATGGGGGCGGACGGGCTCTCCTCCTCGTGCTACGGTCCGGAATTCGCCTACCTGGCCCTGGGCCGGAACATCTGTCTGGCGATTCCACTGGCGTTCTTCGTGGTCCTGGCGGTCTTCATCATTTCCGCGAGTTACACGCAGATCATCGAGCAGTTCGCCAGCCTGGGAGCCGGCGGCGGTTACCTCGTCGCCTCGCGGTTCCTCGGCTCGGGCGCGGGCGTCCTCGCGGGCGGCGCGCTCGTCATCGACTACGTCCTCACGATCGCGACGAGCATCGCCGCGAGCTCGGAGGCGTTCTTCAGCTTCATGCCGGTCGAGTACCAGGGGTGGAAGCTCGGAACCGCGCTCTTCTTCCTGGGGCTGCTCTTCATCCTCAACTTGCGCGGCCTCAAGGAATCGGTGACCGCCCTCACGCCCATCTTCCTCGTCTTCATCGTGACCCACGTCGGGATCATCGCGTACGGCCTGTTCGCGCACGGGGACAGCCTCGCACGGGTCGCGATCACGAACTCGCAGGAGACCGGCAACCTCATCGCGTCGGCGGGCCTGTTCGGCACCCTCATGATCCTGATGCGGGCCTTCAGCCTCGGGGGCGGAACCTACACCGGGATCGAGGCCGTCAGCAACGGGCTGTCGGTCCTGCGCGAACCCAAGGCCGAAACGGGCCGCAAGACGATGACCTACATGGCCTTCTCGCTCGCCTTCACGGCCGCGGGTTTGCTGTTCTGCTACCTGCTCAACGACATCCGGCCCCAGCCGGGCCGGACGCTCAACGCGGTCCTCTTTCACCAGCTCTGGGACGGCTGGATGATCCACGGCCTCGGGGCCGGCAAGACGATCATCGTGGTCTCGCTCCTGGCCGAGGCCGCGCTCCTCATCGTGGCCGCCCAGTCGGGGTTCATCGCCGGGCCGCAAGTGCTGTCCTCGATGGCCACGGACTACTGGGTCCCGCGGCGGTTCGCCAACCTGAGCGACCGGTTAGTGAACCAGGACGGGATCGTCCTCATGGCGGCCGCCTCCGCGCTCACGCTGATGCTGACCCGTGGGCGCATGGACATCCTCATCGTCATGTACTCGATCAACGTGTTCATCACCTTCACCCTCACCCAGCTCGGGATGTGCCGCCACTGGCTTGAGGTGCGGGCGACCGGCCAGCGTTGGATCAAGCCCTTGCTCGTCAACGGGATGGGGTTGATCCTCACGGGCTGGATCCTGGTCTTCACGGTCGCGATCAAGCTGCGGGAGGGCGGCTGGGCGACGCTGGTGGTGACGGGGGGGTTCATCGGGTTGTGCTTCCTGATCAAGAACCACTACCTCATGGTGCGCCGGCACTTGAAGAAGCTGGACGACCTCCTCACGACGCTGCAGTTCGGAACCAAGCGGCGGCGGATCACGCGGAAGAACGCCACCGCCTCGACCGCGATCCTGATGGTGAACGGCTATAACGGCCTGGGCCTGCACACGATGTTCTCCATCCTCAAGTTGTTTCCCGACCGGTTCAAGAACTTCCTGTTCGTCGAGGTGGGCACGATCGACTCGAGCCGGTTCAAGGGGCTGGACGCGCTGCACGATCTCGAAGTCTCGGTGAAGAGCGACCTCGAGAAGTACGTGGACCTCGCGCACAACCTGGGTTTCTACAGCGAGTTCCGGTACGCCATGAACGTGGACCGCCTCGAGGCGCTGGAGGAGATCTGCGGGGGGATCGCCAAGGAGTTCCGGGACGCGGTGTTCTTCGTGGGCAAGCTGGTCTTCGAGCGCGAGACCTGGACGTCCAACATCCTGCACAGCCAGACCTCGCTGCACATCCAGAAGCGGCTGCTGTTCGCGGGACACCAGGTCATCGTGATGCCCATCCGCCTGCGGGTGTGACGCGCAGGAGCGCGCTAGGCGAACGCTCTTGCGCACGCTATAATCAACGTGTCATGAAGCTGTCCTGCGTCCCCCCCTTCCGGCTGCCCCGGTAATCACCGCTTCCACGCGCCCCGACGTCATGAACATCCGGAATATCGCCATCATCGCCCACGTGGACCACGGGAAGACCACGCTCGTGGACGCCATGCTGCGCCAGTCGCACACGCATCTCTCCAAGGAGCAGGTGGGCGCGGACTGCATCATGGATTCCAACGAGCTGGAGCGCGAGCGGGGCATCACGATCTTTTCCAAGAACGCCTCAGTGGTGTGGCACGGTACCAAGATCAACATCATCGACACCCCCGGCCACGCGGATTTCGGCGGCGAAGTGGAGCGCGTGCTGACGA
>CAYHEI010000257.1:0-2839 GCA_964355385.1 uncultured bacterium
GACCCAGCAGCCGGCCGCAGATCGCCGCGTGCGGCGCCGCGCACGCGGCTCCCGCCGGGGACGCCAGGCCGTGGACGGCGCCCAGCCCCGCGTGCGAGAGCGTCACCCCCGACACGAACGCCGCGTAGGCCGCGAGCGAGCGCGCCTCGAGATCGTCCCCCCGCTCCACCGCCTGCGGCAGCCCCCGCCCGAGGGCGTCGAGGCCCGAGAGCGCGAGCGCATCCGTCAGATGCGTGGCTTTGAGCGACGTGAGCGATTCCACGAGCTGGGTGAGGGCGTCCAGCCCGCACATCGCGGTCAGGAGTGGCGGGCAGGACCGCGCGAGTTCCGCGTCCACGATCGCCGCCGCGGGCACGAGACGGGGATCGCGCAGGCTCTTCTTGAATCCGTCCGCGCGCCCTCCGATCACCGCGTTCCGGGTCGCTTCGCTGCCCGTGCCCGCCGTGGTCGGCAGCGCCACGAAGGGGAGCGGTGCACGGTCCAGCACTCTCCCCGTTCCCGCTCCCTCGAGGTACTCCCGGATCGAGCCCTCGTTGGGAATCAGCCCTGCGGCGGCCTTGGCCAGGTCCAGGGCGCTGCCCCCCCCGATCCCGACGACGAGGTCGCAGCACGCGGCCCGTCCCCGGGCCGCGGTCTCGTCCACCGCCTTGACCGAGGGCTCCCCCGTCGCCGCGGCGTGCACGGTCGCCACGCCCCGCGCCTGCAAGAGCTGCTCGGCCCGCGCCAGGACGCCGGAGGCCGCGAGCGAGGCGCCGCCCGTGACCAGCAACGCCCGCGTCCCCAGCTTGCCGGCCACTTCCCCGAGCGTTTCGAACGATCCCGCGCCCAGCACCGAACGCGGCGGCATGCGCAGATCCAGCGCGGTCGCCGCGCTGATCAAAGGTTCCCGGCGATGCCCTTCTCCAGCCAGGCCGCCTTCCCGTCGAGGATGTTGCCGGCCAGGCGGTACTCGTCCCGGTCGTCGTTCCGGAACATCTCCCGGAAGTTCCGCCGGACCCGGGCGCGCGCCTCCTCGCAGAACACGTTCGCCAGGGCGGCAGGACTCCGCTCGCCCGGGTTCCGGCGGAGCAGCGACTCGGCCCGGGACAGCGCCGCCGCCATCGCGAAGAGGTCGGTGCCGATGTCCACCAGCCGTCCCAACACGCGTTGGCGCTTCTCCAGCGCCGGCCCGAACCGCAGCATGGCATGGAAGACCGTCCGCGCCAGGCGCGGCACGGCCCGCCGGACGAACCGTTCGTGCCGTCCCAGCCCCGCCGGCAGCCCGGGCGCGGCGAAGAACGCGGCGAGCGAGCGCAGCCACAGCCCGGGGTACCAGCGCGCATAGAATGCCGCGGCCTTGAGCGCGGTGGCGGCGCGCGTGCCGATCGGAACCCCCGGGCGGACCAGGTCGAACGCGAGCCGCATGTGCCGGTCCACCGCCTCCCGCGCGATGAAGAGGCGCATGATCTCGCTGGTGCCCTCGATGATCAGGTTGATCCGGGCGTCGCGCATCATGCGCTCGGCGGGGATCGGCTCCTCCCCGCGCGCCTTCAGCGAGAGCGCGGTCTCGTAGCCGCGGCCGCCGCGGATCTGGACCGCCTCGTCGGCGATGCGCCAGCCCGCCTCGGTGCAAAAGAGCTTGGACATCGCCGCCTCGAGCCGGATGTCGTACCCGTGCCGGTCCGCAAGGCTGGAGGCGAACCACGTCACCGCGTCCATCGCGTAGGTCTGAGCGGCCATCCAGGAGATCTTGGCCGCCGTCAGTTCGTGCCGGCCGATGGGCGCGCCCCATTGCACCCGCTCGTTGCACCACTTGCGGCTGATCGCCAGCGCGCGCTGCGCCATTCCGGTCATCGCGGCGGGCACGGTCAGCCGCCCCGTGTTCAGCGTGACGAGCGCGAGCTTGAGGCCCTGCCCCTCGCCCCAGAGGACGTTCTCGCGGGGCACGCGCACGTTCGTGAAGGAGATCAGCCCGTTCTGGATGGCCTTGAGCCCCATGAAGTCCAGCCGATGCTTGACCGCGAACCCCGGCATCGTCTTCTCCACGATGAATGCGGTGATCTGCTTGCGCGGTTTGCCCCGGACCACCTTGTCCGGGGTGCGGGCCATGACGACCAGGATATCCGCCACGGTCCCGTTCGTGCACCAGATCTTCTCGCCGTTGATGACGAACGCCTTGCCGTCCTCGGTGGGCGTCGCGGTGGTCAGCATATTCGCGGGGTCGGAGCCCGCACCGGTCTCGGTCAGCGCGAAGGCCGAGATCTCGCCCTTCGCCAGCCGGGGGAGGTACTTTTCTTTCTGTTCCTTGGTTCCAAATAGCTTCAAGGGCTGCGGGACACCGATGGACTGGTGCGCGGAAAGGAAGACGGCGGTGGAACCACACCAGGAGGCGACGAGGCGCATGGCGCGGTTGTAGTTGACCTGGGACATCCCCAGCCCGCCGTACTCTTTCGGGATCTTGATGCCGAAGCAGCCCAGGGCGGCCAGCCCCTGGATGACGCTCGCGGGAATCTCCCGCGTCCGGTCCACCTCGTCGGGATCGACGTTCGCACGCAGAAAGGCGTCCAGCTTCGCGCAGAACTCGTCGCCCTGCCGGCGGTCCTCCTCAGACTGCTCGGGGTAGGGAAACGCGAGCCCGCGCCGGAAGCGCCCCATGAACAGCTCCGCGACGAAGCTGGGGTGGGTCCATTCCTGCTCCCGCGCGGCCTCGGCGACGTCCAGCGATTCCTGACGGGCCTGGCGCGTCTCGTCCACGGCCATATTCTACTCCTCGCCCGATTCCGCCGCCCGCGCAACGGTGGTAAAATCTTCAAGACATTCCTCGGTAGCTCAATGGTGGAGCACCCGGCTGTTAACCGGG
>CAYHEI010000257.1:2849-5040 GCA_964355385.1 uncultured bacterium
GAGCCCAGCCCGAGGAGCGCTTTCCTGCTGGGACGCCCCAGCCTTCGCCGTCAGTCCTTGAGGCGCTTCCGCACCTTGTCGGAATCGAGTTCGCGCAGGGCGTCGGCGGCGACCCAGCGCGCGCTGCGCGCCCCCGCATCCCCGCCGCGTTCGCCGCCGGCACGCCGGTTCGCGGCGGCCTGGATCCGCCGGGCGCAGGCCAGCGCGGCGGCGTGCAGTGCCCGGTTGCGCTTGCCGATGTTGCGCAGCGCCCAGTTGACCGCCTTCTTCACGAAGTTGCGCTCGTCGCCGGCCGCGCGCTCGATGAGCGGCAGCAACCGCTTGAAGTCGCCGCCGGAAGCCGCGCGGTCGTGGGAGGCGAGGCCCGCCATGAGCGCGAACCCGGCGCGCCTCACCCACTCGTCGTCGCGCGCCGCCCACGCGCGCGCTTTGGTCCACCGGTGCGCCGTCCGGTCGAAGAGGCTGGTCGTCGCCTGGTCGCAGACGTCCCAGGAGTCGAACGCGCGCGCCCAGGACTCCATTTGCGCCCCGGTGACGGCCGCCGGGTCGTCCACGAAGCAGGCCAAGAGGCGCGCCTCATGGTTGCCCGTCGACCAGAGCGAGAGCGCCAGCGCGTGATCAGTGCCGAGACGCTTGGCGATCCGGCGCAGGTCGTAGACCGAGACGCCGAACGCGTGCGCGACGTTGATGCCGTAGCGGGCCATGCCCGCCCGATTGCGCGCGCTGCCCATGGAACGAACCTCGGCCAGGATGGCCGCCACCCGCCGTTTCCCGGAGGTCCCGGCGCGGGTCATCACTCCACCAGCACCACCCGGTCGCGGCCCTCGCGCTTAGCCCGGTACAACGCCGCGTCCGCCGTCTTCAGCACCGCCTCCGCCGTCGCGCCGTGGACGGGGAAGACCGAGACCCCGATCGAGAGCGTGACGGTTCCCAGATCGCGCCCGTCATGGCGCAACGCGAGACGTTTCGCCTCTTCCCGGATGCGCTCCGCAGCGTCGCGCGAGTCCTCGGCCTTCGCGTCCGGCAGCACGAGGACCAGCTCCTCCCCGCCGTAACGACACGCCACGCCGGTGCCGTCGGCGCTCTCGCGCAGCAGCCGCCCGATCTCTTTGAGCACAACGTCGCCCGCGGCGTGGCTGAACCGGTCGTTGAACTGCTTGAAGTGGTCCACGTCGATCATGAGCACGCCGAGCGTGGAGCGGGCCGTGGTGGCGCGGCGCACCTCGCGGTCCAGCGCCTCCTCGAGATAGCGCCGGTTGAACAGCCCGGTGAGGCCGTCGCGGACGGACTGCTGCCGCAGCCGCTCGCGCGCGCGCAGGTTGGCGAGCGCGAGCGCAACCGATTCCGCGGCCGTGGCCGCGAGCCGGCGCTGGTCCTCGGCGAGCCCGTCCACGGAGGCCAGGTGCAGCACGCCGAGCGTCTCGCCGAGCGCGGCGAGGGGGACGCACAGCGTCCGGACCGGCGGCGCGGCCGGCACGTGGTCGCAGCGCGCGCCGGCGTCCGGACGCTCGGCGTAGTGCGGGCGGCCCCGCCGCAACGCCCAGCAGGCGTCGGGCAGGAACACCCCCGGCGGCGGCCCGCCCCAGGACGCCGCCGCCTCGAGCGGCGCGTTCGGCTCCCCCACGAGGAAGAGCGCGCCGGCCGACCCCGGGAAGAGCCGGTCCCCCGCCCGGCCGATCACCGCGAAGGCCTCCTCCAACGTGCGCGCGGCCTGGAGCAGGTCCGAGAGCTCGTTCAAGTCCGCGAGCTCGCGGGTTCGCCGCTCCACGAGCGTCCGGACGCGCTCCTCGAGCCCGGCCTTCGCCTCCTGCTCCCGCGCGATGAGCTGCGTCAGATGATCGGCCATCTCGTTGAACACCCGGCCGAGCAGCCCGATCTCGTCCCGCCCCCGCACCTCGGTCCGCTGGCCCAGCCGGCCCGTGCTCAGGGCCCGCGCCGTCCGCACGAGCGTGTAAACGCGGCGCGCCACGAGCCAGTCCGCGGCGAACCACGCCGCGGCGAGCGCGAGCGCCGCGGCCAGACCACCGACGAGCAGGTTGCGCAAATGCGCGCGGACGGCCGCGGCGCGGGCCTCCGCGGCGGGCAGCGCCGCCACCAGCCACGCCGCCGGCGCAACCGCGCTCCCGAGCGGGGCCGCGGCCACGAGGCGCGCGCCGCCTTCCGGGTCCGTCAGTTCGGCAACCGCCTCGTC
>CAYHEI010000258.1:0-5014 GCA_964355385.1 uncultured bacterium
GGGGCGGGGGGCCACCCCCCCGCGCGGGGTCCACGCACGCGCCTCGAGCGTCAGCGCAGAAACCGGTTCATCTCGGCGAGCGCGGACGCGAGCGCGGCGGCGTGCGGTTTGAGCGCGGCGCGGCCGCCGGGGACGACGCGGTACGCCGGATCGCGGACTTCCAGCTCCCCCGTCATGAACGATCCGGCGGGCAGAATCACCACGGAACCGTCGGGCCGCACGAGCGCGGTCTCCTGGAACGCGGTGACCGGAACATGGTCGCGCGGGCCGGGATGCAGGAGCGAGCGGCCGGTGGAGAACGACGACGCCGGGGCGGCGCAGCCGAGCAGCTCCAGGATCGTCGCGGGCACGTCCAGGTGGCTGGTCATGGCCCGCACGGTTCCGGGGGTCAGGCCGGGGGCGTGCAGCAGCAGAGGCACCCGCATCTGCTCCGACGTGAACGCGCTCGTGTGCCCCCACAGCCCGTGCTCGTTGAACGCCTCGCCGTGGTCCCCCGTGATCACCACGATCGTGTCGTCCAGGAGCCCGCGCGCGCGCAGGCCGTCCAGGAGCCCCCCGAGCACGTGGTCGTCGAAGCGCACCGCGTTCCGGTAGCGGTTCACGATCGGCCGCGCGTCCTTCACCGACGGCAGCGTGAGGAAGTTCACGTGGTCCACCGTCGGCTGGAAGAAACCGAACTCCGGCGGGTAGAGGTAGCCCGAGTGCGGGGCGTCGGGAAACAGGAAGGCGAAGAACGGCCGGCGGTCGCCGGGCCGGCCGTCGAGCCACGCCAAGAGCCGCCGCGCGAGTTCGGGATCGCGCCTCCGCGCGTCCTCGCCCGGCAGCTCGTCCTCGATGTCCGCCTCGATGTCCACGAACGCCGTGCGCCGGAACTGCGGAAAGGTGAACCGGGTGCTGGAGAGGATCTTGAACCGGTAGCCGCGCGCCTGCAGCGCCTCGATCAGGACCGGGCCGCGCTGCTCGGCGAGGAACGCCTTCCAGTAGCTCCCGGGAAGCCCGTAGAGCAGCGCGAAGAGCCCCGCGCGCGTCAGGTTCCCCCCGCTGAAGTGATTGCGGAACACCCGGCAGTCGCGGGCGAAGCGCGTGAGGTTGGGCATGATCTCGGGGGTGAAGGCGTCCGCGCGCAGGCTTTCGACCGGGACGATCAGGATATTCGGCGTTCGGGCCCGCGCCTCCCGAAAGGCCGGACCGCACCCGAGTTCCGCGGCCCGCGGGTAGTTCAGCATCGTGTTCCGCACGACCATCCGCTCCTGCCGTTCGCCGCGCGCCATGAAGGCGAAGTGCCGCCAGACGAAGTGCTTGATCGTCACCGTCTGGTAGTACGGCAGCAGCTTCGTGTAGCGGATCCAGGAGAGGTTCCCCGTGAGGTCCCACCCCGCGTAGAGCGCCTTGTCCGCGAGCGCGAGGACGAGGATGACGGCCGCCGCCCTCCCGGTCCGCGGCGCGACTCGCCACCGGACCGGCAGCCGCAGCACCGCGACTTGGGCCCCCACGAGGGCCGCGACCACGCCCGCGAAGAGCGCCGTCGTCGCGACGCCGAAGTGCACGGAATCGCCCAGCGCCGTGAGCACGACGGTCAGCACCCAGGCGTTGAGGTGATAGCGGTAGAGCTCGTAGACCTTCACGTCCACGAAGAGCGCGACCTGGAAGGCCGAGAGCAGCGCGATGACCGCGGCCTGCCGCCACGCGGGCCGGCGCAGGGGCAGGCAGACCAGCCACGCCAGCGCGGCCAGGAGAAGCAGGACGCAGCCGAAGTGCGACGCCCAGATCAGGGCGATGTAGAGCCGGTCGGCGGGCGAAGGCTCGACGCCGACGAAATACCCCCGGGCCAGGAAGGCCGCGACCGTCGCGTTGAGGGCGAACAGCCCGAACCAGGGGGAGGAGCCGGGCCGCCCCCGCGCGCGGGAGCGGCCGCGCCTCAGCGGGCCTTGGACTTGCGCTTCTCCTGCGGCCACGCCAACCCCATCGAGGCCCGCAGCGCGTCGAGCGCGCGCATGTTCCCCAGCGTGTCGTCCCACGTCATCTCGGGCGCCTGGGTCTTCCCGGCGCGGATGGCGCGCGCGACGGCTTCCGCCTCGTTGGCGAAGATGTGCTTCGCGGGGACGGCGATCGTCTCGGTCTTCCCGTCGGACGATCGGGTGACCTCGAGCCGCGCCTCCGCGGGACCCGGCACCCAGGGCGACGTCACCTTGATCTTGCCCGCGCTCCCGAAGATCGTGACCGACCAGTCGGTATTGACCATCATGCCGCAGTCGAAATGCGCGACGGCCCCGCCGGGAAAGCGCATGAGGCCCGCGGCCCAATGGTCCACCTTACTCCGCTTGCCGATCGTTCCGACCGCCTCGCACGTCACCGGCTCCTCGCCGGCGGCCAACCGCATGAGCGAGACCGGGTAGCAGCCCACGTCCATCAGCCCGCCTCCGCCCTCCGCGAGCATCATCCGGCAATTGTCCTCGTTGATCCCGCCGTAGCTGAACCCGCCGGCGATGGTCCGCACCTCGCCGATGGCGCCCGCCTTCAGCAGCGCCTTCAGCCTCGCGATCTGCGGATGGCAGCGGTACATGAAGGCTTCCATGAGGAAGCGCTTGCGCGTCTTCGCCGCGGCGATCATCGCCCGCGCCTCAGCCTCGTTCAGCCCGACGGGCTTCTCGCACAGAACGTGCTTTCCCGCCGCGAGCGCCTTGAGCGTCCACTCCTTGTGCAGGTGATTCGGCAGCGCGACATACACGAGGTCCACGTCCCGGTCCTTGAGGAGCGCCTCGTAGGACCCGTAGCTCCGCGCGATCCCATATTGCCGCGCGAACGTCCGGGCCTTCTCGTCGCTGCGCGAGGCCGCCGCGACCACCGTCGTCGCATCCGGCGGCGTTTCCTTGAAGCCCTTCAGCACGCGATTGGCGATCGATCCGAGCCCCAGCACGCCCCAGCGGATAGTGGTGATCTTCATGAAGCCTATCCTACCAGTCGCCCCGTCACAGTTCCCTCTTCAAGAAACTGAACGCGCCGCGGCCGTGGAAGCGATGGTCGCCCCGGAAGACCTCCAGTCCCGTCCGCCGGCCGGCGCCGCACGCCCCGTAGATCCGCCGCACCCGCCGGTACGCCTCGCGGACCCCGGCCAACGGGAAGATCGGGTCCCGCGTCCCGGACTCGAAGAACACGGCCCGGGGCGCCGCCAGCCCCGCCACGTCCGGCAGCTCGGCGACGCGCCCCAATCCCGGCACGTAGTTGTCGAGACAGTGGCTGAGCGACAGGATCGAGTCGCGGAAGAGACAGAGGTAGCCGCTTACCACGGCCGCCTTCAGCCGAGGCTCGAGCGCCGCGGAGAAGAGCGACGTGAGCCCGCCGCCCGAGATGCCCATCACGCCGATCCGGCGCGGATCCACCTCGCGCCGCCCCTCGAGATAGTCGATGCCCCGCATCACGTCCCACACGCGCCACGCCGTCATCGTCTCCCCGAAGTGGAAGGCCGCGCCCGCGGCCGGCTGGCACGAGTCGCGACCCGTACCGATCTTCCGAGAGGCCGGGTCCCGCCGCCGTCCGAATCCGAGCTGCTCGATGACCAGCGCCGCGTAGCCGCGCGCCACGCACTGCAGCGCGAAATCGGCTTGGTACTCTCCCCACCGGCCGAACGGCCGCATCGTCCCCTTCTCGTCGTAGCCGACGATCGAACTCGCGCCGCGGCCGTGGCCGGAGACGCAGATGACGCACGGGCCGGGCGGGACGAACCCCCGGGGCACCAGGAAGTAGGCGAAGACGGTGAGGTCGGGACGGCTCTGGAACAGCACGGTCTCGCGCACATACTCGGGAAACCGGCGGCGCGCGACCACCCGCGCCGCGAGCGGGCACCGCCGGGCCGGAAATCCGCCCAGCAGTTTCACCAGCTCCGGGCGCAGCCGCCGCTGCCACCTCCTCGTGGCCCTGAGCCCTGGCGAAGGGCCGGCCCGGAATTCCAGCGCGCGGGGTTGCGCGCGGTACCGGTCCAGGGTCCAGCCCAAGGAATCCAGCTGTCGCTTCACGGCTGTACAATCATCGCATGATGCCGCGCGCGATCGTCCTGCTCGTCTGCGGCTTCCCGCTCCTGGCGGGATGCCGGGAGCGGACCCCCGCCGTCGCGACCAAGGAGGTTGGCATGAGCGAACCCAAGGTGCGGAAGACCGAGAAGGAGTGGCAGGTGTGCCTCACGAAGGAGCAGTACGCCGTGCTGCGCGGGAAAGGCACCGAGGCGGCGTTCACCGGCGCGTTCTACAACAACCACGAGCCGGGGACGTATTTCTGCGCCGCGTGCGGCGCGACGCTGTTCGGTTCCGCCACCAAGTTCGACTCCGGCACCGGCTGGCCGAGCTTCTCCGCCCCGGCGGTCAAGGCCAACGTCGTCGCGCACGAGGACCTGAGCGCGGGGAGGCGCCGGACCGAGGTCGTGTGCGGGAGCTGCGGCAGCCACCTCGGCCACGTCTTCGAGGACGGCCCCGCCCCCACCGGCCTGCGTTACTGCATCAACTCCGTTTCGCTGAAGTTCAAGAAGGGGGGATAGACGACACCAACCTCGTCTGTTCCGGCCGCTACCAATCCGGAGAGCACGAGAAGCGTGACTTGGAGGGTTACCGTCTGCGGGCAGGACGGCGACGGATATTGCGCTGCCCCCTCCAGAGCGACCATAAATCCCGCGCTCCGTGGATGAGAATGAGGACCACCACCCGATTGGGAGCGAGAGCGTACACGAGGCGATAGTTCCCGACGATTAGCTCGCGAAGATCCGCGCGGTGAGTCTCGGGGACGACGCGCCCGCGCGTGGCCAAGATCGCAAGGGATCGGGCGACCTCGCGGACTTCTCCCACCCATGAGGCGGCACGGAGGCGGGAATCTTTCGCGATGTACGCGGCCGCCTCTTCGAGGTCCCTCCAGGCGGCCGGATGCCAGACTACCTGCCGAGCCAACGCTCCATGCGCCGCTCGACCTCGGCTTGGCTCAGGAGCCGGGCGCAAGGAAGATCCCGGAGGCGGCGCTCGATGCGCTGACG
>CAYHEI010000259.1:0-461 GCA_964355385.1 uncultured bacterium
GAGCGCGATGCCGAGCAGGCCGCGCGCCGGGGTGAACCACGGCGCCGCCGCGAGCGCCTCGCGCAGCACGGCGGCCCCCTCCTCGTTCTGGTCGGCCCCGATGAGGTTCTCCGGGTGCATGAGCAGGAACCAGGCGTACTCGGCGATGTTCCGGCGCGGCAGCGCCGCGCGGCTGAGGCGCACGACCTCGACGAAGTCGGTCTTGGCCTCGGAGCGGGTGTGCGCCGCCATCAGCTCCGCCGCGGCCGCCAGCTCGGAGCCCGTCCACGCGTAGTGCGTGCCGACCTCGCGCGTACGCTGCTTGACCACCAGAAGGTGCGTGACGCCCTCCTGCCGGAGCTTCTTGAGTCCACCCGCGAGGGGCGCCCCCCCCCCCCCCGCCCCCCCCCGGCCCCGCCCCGCGGGGCGCGCCGGGGGGGCGGGGGACGGGCGGCGCCGGGGGGGGTGCGGGGGGCGGTGGT
>CAYHEI010000259.1:471-4966 GCA_964355385.1 uncultured bacterium
CAGCGCAGGAAGAGCCCCGGGTGGACGTACTGGAAGTCGTGGTACGTGCGGCGCCAGAGGTAGTGCGCCTTGATGTCGATGACCACCAGCAGGCGCGCGTCGCGGGGAAGAACCCGATTCGCCCAGTCGGCGATCGCGCCGTAGTGCGGCGCGGGATAGGCGGAGCGGGCCACGTGGTCCCACGCGGTCTCCCGCCCCACCGCGAAGGGGAGCGGATCGAAGAGCTGGACATGCGCGATCGGGAGCCGGATCAGGTTCAGCACCAGCAGCCCCGCGAGCGCGGGCCGCACGAACCGGCGGCCGTACGCGCCCTCCGCCCGCGCCGCGCCGACCGCGGCGAGCGCCGCGAGCGGCGGCAGCGCCGCCGTGAAGAACCGGATCGCGGGCGTCAGCACCGCCCACAGCCCGGCCAGGATCCCCGCGAAGTTCCGCGTGGCGCGCTCCCTTCGGCGCGCGCCGGGCAGCAGCAGGGACACGGCCAGGAGCACGGGCAGGAGCTCGGTGACGTTCTCCCCCGCGTAGCCCCGGAGCAGCCCCCAGGCCGCCGCGGCCCACCGCACGGGATTGAGCGACGTCGGCCCCAGCGATGCCGCGTAGGACGAGAACATGAACTGGGTCTCGGACGGGGCCGGAAACAGCGACGACATGAACGGCGCGGCCGGATTGCCGGTATTCAGCCAGTTCCTCCCGCTCCACGGCGCCACGACGAGGCCCGCGAGCAGGTACGGGAGCGGCGCGCGCCGGAACCAGAGGGCCGTCAACGGGATGATCACCAAGACGGCCGTGTACTTCGCCGCGAGGGCGGTCCCCGCGAGCCAACCCGCGAGCGCGAGCCCCCCGCGCGGCCGCTCCAGGAACAACACGAGCAGGAGTCCCGCGAACGCGGCTTGCGCGAAGTCGTTGTAGGCACGCACCGCGATCGTGCCCGTGAACGGGCAGACCAGCACGAGCAGCGCCGCGAGCAGTCCGGGGACGCGGCCCGCGACCCGCCCGGCCGCGCGCCACGCGGCCCACGCCCCGACGCCCGCGCACGAGAGATGGAACAGCTTGGGACCCTCTCCCCCTCCGGTGCGCTCGAGCCCGCCGCACAGCATCAGCCAGGCGTAGTGCATCTCGGTGGCCAGCGGGAAGGACGTGAAGTGGTGGGTCGGGATGTGAAAGATGCGATGCTCTTGGATATAGAAGGAAGGGACGCGCAGGTGATAGACCACGGCATCCCAGCTCGTGTCGGGGGCGATGGCCAGCACGGTCAGGAGGACCGCGGCCGCCGCGATGGCACCCAGGAGCACCCGTTCGGCACGGTCGTCGGGGAGCGCCGGCCACGCCGGGCGGCGCCAGCGGTGCCGCGCCGACAGGAGCCCGAGGGCCCCGAGGAAGAAGCCGCCTCCCACGATCGGCGCCGGAAAACACAGCCCGAGCAGGCCCAGCCCGAGCCCCCACAGGCTCAGCAGCCCGAACCCGGCCCCCCACGCGAGCGGCCAAGCCGGAGCTCCCCCGGCTCCCAGCCACCGCGCCGTCACCACCCCCGCCCCCGCGAGCGTAAGGTGCAACGCGGCGACCGTCCCGAGCACCCCGGCGTGGTGGAGCAGCGCGTAGTCCGGTCCCGCGTCGGCGCTCGGCGCCCGCGCGAAGGACTTCATCTGGATGCGGATCGTCGCCAGGTCCGGCAGCCACGTCGGCGCGGCGGTCCAGAACAGCAGCGCGGCCCACGCGAGCAGGAGCGCGGCCGTCAGGATCCCGGACCGCCGCGCGTTCGACATGATTGGAATGAGAACTCCTTATGACACGAGCTCGAATCCCTGCGCGGCGAAGTCCTCGTCGTAGGCGAACGCCCGCGTGATCCCCCGCTCCCGCATGACCTCGAAGCTGACCCAGTCAGTCAGGCTCACCTGACGCCGGGCGGCCGCGAAAAGTCCGCTGACCGCCCGCTCGTGGAGCGCGCGCTCCACCCACACGACGTCGAGGCCGGGGTACATGCGTTGATGGAACACCGTCAGGACGGGGAGTCCGTGGCGGGCGAGAAGGAGCGACACGGTCTCCTGGATGACGTACGACGTCGTCACCAACACCGCGCCCTCTGCGCGCAGTCGCGCCGCCGCCCGGCCGGCTCGCGCGTGGGCTTCGTCGGCCTCGACGAGCGCGGCGTAGAGGCCTGACGTGTCAGCGAAGACGTCGCCGGCCAGCGTACGCCTCGCTCAGGTACGCGTCATGCCGCCGCGCGACGTCGCGGGCTCCTCCCCGGGCGCGACAGGCGCCGACGGCCGACATGAAGAGCTCCCACCGGTCCGTGCCCGCGCGCCGGGCGATGACATGCTGGACGCCTTCGCGGACGATCGTCGCCATCGACACGCCCCGCGCGACGGCGAGTTCGCGTACCCGGCGGTGCTGCTCGGAGGTGAGTTGGATTTGTGTCCGTACCATGTACGCATGATAACACTCTTACCTTCATGATGTCACTTAAAGGCAGCAAGACGGTCCCATGCTCCTCCCCCTCAAGGCCCGAGCGTCACGGACCACAACGAGGCGCGATGCCGCCACAGCAGGCGGAGGAAGCCGAGCGAGCCGACGCGGCGGCGCGGAGCGAACGCGCGGCGGGCGCGCCACATGGACGGGAGTCCGGTCACCGCTTCGCGGTAGGAGGAAAGGATCGCGAGCGCCAGGCCGAGGCGGGAAGCTGAGCGGGCGAACCGGCCCGAGAGGCCGATACCGAAGAGCGAGCCCAGGGCATGTACCGTCAATCGCAACGCGGTGAGAAGCGGCGAGAAGAGAATCAGCGTCAGGGGGAAGTACTTCACCATCACCCACACCCGGTTGCGCTCGATGAGGCGCGCCTTGAAGGCCGAGTACTCCCCCGCCGTGGCGGAGTGGACGTGGGCGACGACCGCCGCCGGAACGTACGCGCAGCCCCAGCCGGCGAGGCGGCCGCGCAGGCCGAGGTCGCAGTCGTCGCCGTAGGCGAAGAAGCGCGCGTCGAACCCGCCGATCTCGTCGAGCATCGCGCGCCGGTACAGCGCCGCCGCGCCGTCGGGGAAGAACGACTCGCCGGGCCGGTCGTATTGGCCCCGGTCCAGCTCGCCGCAGCCCCGGCCGTGATTCAGGCCGTCCCACCAGAGGTGGTGGCCGGCCTTGTCGATGTACCGGCGGTCCGCGTGGTACAGGATCTTGCTCGCGCCCATGCCGAGCCGCGGATCGGCTTCCAAGGCCGCCACGAGCGCCGCCAGCCAGCCGGGCTCCGCCTCGGCGTCGTTGTTGAGCGTGGCGACGTACCGGCCCGACGAGGCCGCGATCCCCGCGTTGCACCCGGCCGAGAAGCCCCGATTCTCGGGCAGCTCGACCAGACGGATCTCGGGCCGGTCGAGCGAACGGACGAACGCGGCGGTGCCGTCGCGTGAGCCGTTGTCCACGACGACGACGTCGAAGTCCCTGAACGTTTGCCTCGCCAGGGAGGCGAGGCAGCGCGCGAGCAGCTCCCGGCGCTCCCAGGTGACCACGACCACCGAGACGGCCGGCACCCCGCTCATCGTGGCGTCGTTGCGGCGCGTTCCAGCGCGTCCGCGAGCCGCCGCCAGACCGGCGCGTCGGGATGCGTCGGGTCCGTCGAGAGCGCCTCGCGCAGGTCGCGGGACGCCTGCGCGTATTCCCCCAGGGTGTACGCGAGTTGCCCCCGCAGTCCGGTCACGCCCGCGAGCGTCTCGCGGAAGGAGCCGGCCAGCGCAACGTCCGTGGTCGCCGCGGGAACCAGGGCGAGCCACGCTTCCGCTTGGTCGAGCTGCTCCTTGCCCGGGCCGGGCCGGCCCGCGTTGATCTCGCGCGACGCGCGCAGTCCGCACAGCTTGGCGAGGTTCGTCCACGCCGCGGGGGCGTGCACGGGCGTCCGCCGCGCCGCCGCGCGCAGCATGCGCTCCGCGAGTTCCAACCGGTTCAGGCGCAGCGCGGCGCTCCCGTACTCGATGAGATTCACCTCGTCGAGCATCCCCGCCTCCGCGAAGGGGCGGAGATGGCGGAAGGCGGACGCGGGATCGTTCAACAGCATGTCCAGGTGCCCGACCTGGTTCCAGGCGTGCCCGACCTCCGGCAGCAGCGCGAGCGCCTCCCCGTACGCGGCGCGCGCCTCCGGTAGCCAGCGCTTGCGCTCGAAGGCCAGCCCGCGCCCGAAGACCGATTCGACCCCGGGGAGATACCGGAGCGTCGCCGCCTCCGGCCGGAGCGGCGCGCGGCGCAGGCGGTAGAGGCAGAACCCGCCGTTCGCGGAGTCGTTGGTGTCGGTCTCCGCGCTCATCTCCAGCCGGCCGCGGGCCCAGCCGCGGTAGAGCGCGAGCTCCCGCCGGTTCCAATCGTAGGGTTGATAGGTCGTGGAGAGCCAGTCGGCGCTGACGTAGTTGTAGACGAGCAGCGGCGCGCCCAACTGCCGGAACTTCGCCTCCAGCCGCCGCATGCTCTCCGCCTCGTGCACCAGATGCCAGATCAGCGCCGTCTCTCCCTGCGTCCCCCCGTA
>CAYHEI010000260.1:0-4941 GCA_964355385.1 uncultured bacterium
CGGGCCGGCCGCCCTCCCCGTGTCCAGATCCCACAGCCGAATCGTGTTCTCGTACGTCGTCACGAGCACCCGAGGACCGGAGGGACTCCAGACGACGTTCGCGATCGACCCCTCCGGCCGGACGCCGCGTCCGGTTCCGGCCACGGCGTCCAGCCGCCACGCGCGCGCCCGGTGGTCGGAGCACGCCGTGAGCACCGTCTTGCCGTCCGGAGCGAACGCGATATCGTTCACGGTCGAGTCGTGCGGCAACACGCCGCCGACCAGTTCGGCGCGGCCCAGATCGAAGAACCGGACGTGGCCGTCCACGCCGCCGAACGCGCCCCGGGTCCCGTCGGGCGAAAACGCCAAGGCCCCCACGACGGGACCGTGCCACACCGTCAGGCCCACCGCCTCGGCGCCCTCGAGGGACCAGACTTTCACGGAGCGATCCAGACCGGCCGTCACGACGCGCCGCCCGTCCGGCGACCAGCGCGCGAGCGTGATCGTCCGTTCGTGCCGCAGGACGGGCGCGATGGGCGCCGCCGTAAGCCCGTCCCACAATCGGACCGTGCCGTTGTCGCTCGCGGTCAGGATCCGTTTGCCGTCCGGGCTGAACGCCGCGCCCGCCCGCATGTCGCCGCCGTTCGCCATCGGCTTGCCGACCAAGGCACGTCGGGTCAGCGACCAGAGGTGCGCGGTCGTGATCGGCCCGATCGTCACCACCCGCGTGCCGTCCGGGCTCACCGCGAGGGAGGCCACGGGCGCGTCGTGCTTCATGACGAACGGCTCGGGCGCCCCCGTCGCGGCATTCCAGATCCTGGCCGTCTTGTCGGCGCTTCCCGTGATGATCCGCTTCCCGTCCGGCGTGAAGACCGCCGCCGTGACCTCGCCTTCGTGCTTCATCGGCGCGCCGGCGGGCTCGCCCCCGGCGGACGTCCACAGTCGCGCGATCCCGTCAGCACACGCCGTGAGCACGCGCGACCCGTCCGGACTGAACGTCGCGGCGTTGATGAGTCCCTCGTGGCGCATCGGTTTGCCCACCGGCCGACCGGTCGCGGCGTCCCAGACTTGCGCTGTCCGGTCATCCGAAGCCGTGAGGATCAGACGGCCGTCGGGGCTGTATGCCGACTTGCGCACCAGCGCGGCGTGCTCGAAGACCAGGTCCGGCACGCCCAGCCGTTCCAGGAAGGCCAGCGCGTTCGCCCGCGCCAGACGGGACGGCACGAGCCGGTTCGACTCGGCGTAGTACGCGGCGGCGGACGCGTCGTCGCCCTGTTCGCTGAGCTGCTGAGCGCGCCCGACGTACGAGGCGGCGAGCTGCCGCGTGACGGCGCGCTCGTTCCGCGCGACCCGCACGAAGGCCCCCACCAGGAGGAGCGCCGCCACGGCGGCCACCGTGACCGCGACCAGATTGCGTCCGACGAACTTCCGCGCGCGGTACCCGCGCCGGTGCGCGAGGGGGCCGACCGCACGCCCCGTCCTCCGGGCCCGGAGGTCCACGAGCAGGTCCGCCGCCGCCTCGTACCGCCCGGCCGGCTCCGGCGTCAGGCACTTGCCCACGATCGCCGCGAGATCCTCGTCCACGCCCCGGCCCAGCTTCCCCAGCGGCGCCTTGACCAGGAGCTCGCGGTACGCCGCCAGCCGGACCTTGAGATCGCCCCCCGCCCGCAGCGCCACCGACCCGCTCTCCGCATGCGGCGCCTTCCCCGAGAGCAGCGCGAAGATCGTCGCCCCCAGCCCGTAGAGATCCCAGCGCACGTCCGGCGTCACCGGCTTCCCCGGCTCGGCCAGCACCGCCTGTTCCGGCGCCATGTAGTAGAGCGTGCCCAGCGTCGCCTCGCTGTCTGAAGCCGCCACCGCCTGCCCGAAGTCCACCACGCGCACGGTCCCCCGCTCGTCCAGCAGCACGTTGCCGGGCTTGAGATCGCAGTGCAGGATCCCCTTGGCGTGGACGAACGCCAGCGCGGAAGCGATCTCCTCCATCCATTGCGCCGCCTGCGCGGGCGCGACCGGCTCGCCCGCCTTGACCCGGTCCTTCAGCGAGCCCGCCTCGAGCAATTCCATCGCGATCCACGGCGGCTCGCCCTTGAGGTCCGCGTCCAGCAGCGACACGATGTGCGGGTGCTTGTCGAGCGTGATCAGGCGCGCGATCTCGCGCTCCAACGACGCCCAGTCCACCTCGCCCCGGCTCGTGAAGAACTTGATCGCCACCAGCTTGCCCGTGCGCTCCTGCTTGGCCTTCCAGACCTCCGCGAACGCGCCCTGCCCGATCGCCTCCAGCAAGGTATATCCGGGGATCGTCGGCGGCCCCCCGATCGCCAGCGGCTGCATCAGCGAACGCTGCGCGCCGCCCTCCCGCGTCCGCTGGGTCTGGAACAGCGTCGCGTCGTCCTCGGGTGCAGGTCTGCCCGCGGCCGGTCGCTCGGTCATGGCCGCACCGCGGCAAGCCTCTCGCGCAGACCGCGCCATTCATCCAATGGAAGATTCTCGGGGAACCCGTACCGGTTGATCCGCTTGACGGTGGCGACTCGGACGCGCAAGAGCAAGTCATCCGGACTCATTTCCCGTTGAAGCCACGTCGTGTCCACGACATTCACCACCGCCGTGCCGAGATTCGCGATCAGAACCGATCGCCCGGATGGGCCGAAGTGCACAAGCGGCATACCTTCCTCCGTTCGGATCAGCTTGGCCAGCGGCTCCCCCGTGCGCACGTCCCAGAGGCGGGTAGAACCATAATAGTCGGCGGCCGCGAGCACCTCCCCGTCCGAGCTGAAGGCGACGCTGCCGAGACCCTTGTCGTGCATCAACGCAGGCCCGACCGGCAGTCCGGTCGCAGGATTCCAGACTCGTACCGTCTTGTCGTAATCACAGGTTGCCACCATGCCCGACGTCGGGTGGAACACGGCACCCAAGACCGTGCCGCCATGCCTCATGGGGGGGCCCAGCAGCTTCCCGGTGGAGATGTCCATCACCATGGCGAGCGTCTTGGCGCTCATCATGAGTCGCGACCCGTCCGGACTGAACATCAGTTGGGGAGCGACGTCTGCGATGGCGGACGGCAACGGCAACCGCGTGATGTCTTTCCGGGAGCGGACATCCCACAGGCGGATTCCGTTGACCTCGCTGATGGCCAGCCGCCCGCCATTCGGAGAGAGAGCCAGGTAATAGTAGGCGGCCCCCGCGGCATTCTTGATCGCCGGACCCAGACTCTCTCCAGTGTTCGCACTCCAGACATACACGGCGCCCGAGTAATCGGCGCCGGCGATCACCGACCCGTCGGCGCTGACCGCCACGCTGTTGAATCCTTGCGTGTGCCGGATGGACGCGCCCACCGGCTGGCCCGATGCGGTGTCGCACTGCCAGAGGGACCCGGTGGAATCGGCCGCCACGACCCGCGAGCCATCTCCGCTGAAGGCGAACGCGCCCGCCCACTGCGGCGGGCGCAGCGCCCGGCGCAGCGTCTCCGGAGCGGGGACCGGGAGGATCTTCACCGTCTTGTCGTCGCTGGAGGTGGCCACGTGTGTCCCGTCCGGCGAGAACGTCGCGGCCCAGACGATGCCACGGTGGTACATCACCCACCCTACGGCTTCACCCGTCGCCCCATCCCACAGTCTTGCCGTGCCGTCCCACGACCATGTGAGGAGATAGCGGCCGTCCGGCCGGAAAACGACATAGGCGGCCTCGCGATGCCGCATGAGCCGTCCCACGCGCTCTCCATCGGAGACTCTCCACAATTGAACCAAGCCGTCCTGGCTCGCGGTGGCCAGCATGCCGGCGTCGGGACTGAACGCCACCGACCCGACCGTGTGCGCATGTTCGAGCGGGTTTCCGATTGGACGGCCGGATCGTGCATCCCACCGATAGACTCTCCGTTCGGCGACCACGATCAGCGTTCGGACATCGGGACTGTACCCGAGCCACCCGATTCCGGTCAGCGTCTTGTGCAGCAGCGGCTTGCCGACCTTCCGCCCTTCCGGCACAGTCCACATCTGCACCTGGCCGCCCCAAGCGCCCGTCGCCAAGATCGCGCCGTCAGGCGAGAATGCGATGCGCATGACCAAGCTGCCGTGGGCCAGCGGCGGCCCCATCGCCTTGCCGGTCCGGGCGTCCCACAGCCTGGCGGTCTTGTCATCGCTGACCGTGGCCACGTACTTCCCGTCCGGGCTGAACGCCGCGTCGTTGATCTTCGCGCCATGTCGCAGAACCGCGCCGAGCGGATCTCCCGTCGAGGCATTCCACAGGCGGGCCGTGCCTCCGATGTCCCAGGTCAGAAGAACGCGCCCGGTCGGGTCGAACGCCGCGCCATTCGGGGAACCTTGTTGCGACGCGGGGTTGCCCGCCGCCTTCCCCGACTTGACGTCCCACCACTGGATGAGCCCCGAGTCCCTTTCCACGGTCACGAGCCGGCGTCCGTCCGGACTGAAGAGGATGACACCCACGGGTTGCTCGTGGTCTTGCACGAACGCGGGCACGGCGATCTCGCGCAGGAACCCCAGCGTGTTGGCCCGCGCGAGCCTACTCGGCGAGAGCATGTTGACTTGCGCGTAATACAACGCGGCTCCGACGTCGTCCTGGGCGTCGCCGAGGGAACGGGCTTGACTCAAGTAGGAACGGATCAACTCGACGCGCTGGCGACGAGCTGTTTGCCACCAGGACCCCGCCAGAGCCAACACCGCGATCCCGGCCACGGCGACCGGCGCGGCGTTGCGGCGCACGGACTTCTTCAGGCGATAACTCCGCGAACCCCGTAGCGGGCTCACGGGGCGCCCAGCGCGGCGCGCCTGAAGGTCCGCCAGGACTTCGCCCGCGTTCGCGTACCGGCGCGCCGGATCCGCGGCCAAGCACTTGGCGACAATCGCCGCGAGATCTTCGTCCGCTCCCTCCGGCGACAGAACCTCCCCCGCCTTCACCCGCACCCGGTATACCTCGAGCCGGTCGGCCAGCGTCCCGGTCCGCACCAGC
>CAYHEI010000261.1:0-4940 GCA_964355385.1 uncultured bacterium
CAGCACGGAGGCCCGGTCCAGGTCCACCTCGCGCTCCCGCCGGAAGACCATGACCATGACCGCCAGCCCCACCGCCACCTCGGCGGCCGCGACCGCGATGATAAAGAAGACGCCGACCAGGCCGTGCGCCGCGGGGAACGCCGGCCCGGGCCGGCCCAGCCCCAGGACGAGCATCAGGTTGGCCGCGTTCAGCATCAGTTCGACGCCCATGAAGACCGCGAGCGGGCTCTGCCGGATCAGGACGCCGACGACGCCCACGGCGAAGAGCCAGAAACTCAGCAGCAGGAGGACCGTGTGCACGGTCAAGGACGATCCTCGCGGCGCGCCAGCGTCATCACCGCGACGACGGCCACCAGCAGCAGCAGCCCCGTCAGCTCGAACGGCAGCAGGTACTCCCCGAAAAGCAGGTGGGACAATGCCGGGAGAGAACCCGCGCCCTCCGGCTGCGGCGCGAGCTCCAGCGCGCGGCCCCCGCCGGCGGCCAGGCCCGCCAGCAACGCCAGGCCCGCGAGCGCCGCCGCGGCGTGCTGGAGACGGAAGGAGGCCAGCCGGGGCGCGTGCTCCCGGCGGGCCTCGAGCACCATGACGGAAAAGAGGAAGAGCACCATGATGGCCCCCGCGTACACGATCACCTGGACCGCCGCGATGAAGAAGGCCCCCAGCCCCGCGTACACGCCGGCCAGGGCCAGCAGCACGACGATCAGCGCCAGCGCCCCGTGCAGGACGTCCCGGGAGAGCACGACGACCAGCGCGGCGGCCGCCGCCGTCGCCGCCGCCAGGAGCGTCAGGACCGTTACCACCGGAAGGCCCCCTTCTTCAAGAGATGCACGTAGCCGACCAGGAGCAGGCCGACGAAGACCAGCATCTCGACGAACCCGAACAGCCCCAGCGCCCGGAATTCCACGGCCCAGGGATAGAGGAACACCGTTTCCACGTCGAAGATCAGGAGCAGCAGACCCGCGAGGTAGAAGCTCACATCCACCCGGCCCGGCAGCGGGAAGGCGGTCGGCACGCCGCTCTCGAACGGCTCGGCCTTCACCTTCGCGCCCGGGCGCGCGACGAGCCGCCCCGCCAGGTGCGACACCAGGATCATCCCCGCGAAGTTCCCCACGACCATGAGGAAGAAGAACAGCGCGCCGAGCTGGTCCTGCGTGGCGCCCATCAATACTTCCCCGAGATGCTCTTCAGCGCGCCGTCGGACGGCCGGTGCGCGAGCAGCTCCGCCTTGGTGATCGTCATCTTGAACCGGTCGAAGGACGCCGGCGGGATGATCCCGGTGTCCATGCGGATCGCGTCCACCGGGCACGCCTCGACGCAGAACCCGCAGAAGACGCAGCGGGAGAGGTCGATGTTAAAAACCGCGGGCCGCTTCTCGATCGCGGGGTCCGGGGCCTCTTCCGCCGCGACGTGAATACACTGCGCCGGGCACACGCTCGGGCAGAGCATGCACGCCACGCACTTGGGAGCCCCATCCGGCCGCGCCAGGAGGCGGTGCACGAACCGCGCGCGCAAGGGCACGAACCGCCGGACCTCGGGGTACTGGACCGTCACGCCCGCCGCGAGCCGCTTCAGTCCCAGCGCGCGCAGCGCGTGCATCCCGAGGTTTCCCCAGAAGTGCCGGTTGGTGACGCGAAGCCCCCTGATGATTTCCCAGACGTACAGCCGGGCGAGCAGCCCCAGCTCCCGACGCCGCGCCGGTGTCTTATTCATACAGCAACAACACCCCGCCGGTGATGAGGATGTTCAGCAGCGCGCCCGGAAGGAGGTAGCGCCATCCGAGATCGAGGAGCTGGTCGTAGCGGAAGCGCGGGAGCGTCCAGCGCACCAGGAGCAGGAACCAGCAGCCGACGGCGACTTTCCCCCAGAAGACCGCCTGCGAGATCGCCAACGCCGGGATCCAGGACAGCGCCGCGTAGTCGAGGCCGGGCAGGTTCCAGCCGCCGAAGAACAGCAACGCGATCGTCGCGGAGAACATGATCGTCTCCACCAGCTCCGCCATGAAAAAGAGGCCGAACTTCATGCCCGAGTACTCGATGAAGTAGCCGATGATCTCGGACTCGCCTTCGGGCACGTCGAACGGCGCGCGCTTGGTCTCCGCGACCGCGGCGACGAGGAAGAGGACGAAGCCGAGCGGCTGGACGAACACGCCCCAGTTCGGCACCCAGGGCACGACGGCGTTCCAGCCGCGCTGCGCCTCGGCGATGCGGGAGAGGTCCAGCGTGCCGTACACCATGAACACGCCCACGAGCGAGAGCCCGATGGCGACCTCGTACGCCCCCATCTGCGCGGCGGCGCGCAGGCCGCCGAGCAGCCCGTACTTGTTGTTCGACGCGATGCCGGCCAGGAAAGAGCCGTAGATCGTGAGCCCCAGCGCGCCGAACAGCCACAGCACTCCGATGTCGCTGCGCATGAGCACGAGCGGGATCTCCCCGCCGAACGCGGAGAGCACCGGGCCGAACGGGATGACCGTGAAACCGATCGTGGCCGCCACCCCCGCGAGGATCGGCGCGAGCCAGAAGAGGAACTTGTCCACGAACGGCGGGATGTAGTCCTCCTTGGTGAGCATCTTCAGCGCGTCCGAGATGATATGGAAGAGCCCCAGCGCGCGGAAGCCCAGGATCTCCGCCCGGTTGGCCCCGACGCGGTCCTGCATCATCGCGGCCTGCTTGCGCTCGGCCCAGGTCATGAGCGCGCCGCCCGCGAGCACGACGCCGAGGAGCGCGCCGCACTTCGCGAGCGCGGCCGCGACCGCGAGCAAGCTCACGCCGCGGCCCGCGCGCGGGCGGGCGGCACCGCGCCGGCGTCGCCCAGCGTCTCGTAGCTCATCCCGCGGAAGGGCGAGGTCCCCTCGGCGAGCTGCCGGAAGACGGACGCCGCGTCCCGGTACAGGGCCGGCGAACCGGCCCGCCCCAGCAGCTCCTTCCAGATCCGCCACTCCGGCACCGCCGCGCCGAGCGAGTCGAACGCCTGGTGGAAGCGCTGGACGCGCCCCGCCGAGTTCACCCAGGTCCCGTCCCGTTCGGTGAAATTGGCGACGGGGAGGACCAGGGAGGCGCGCGCCACGGTCGAGTGCTCGTTCTGCGCCAGCACGATCAGGGCTTTCAGCCAGTGCAGCGCCGCATCCACGTCGGAAGGCATGTAGATCGAAGACAGGTCGTGCCCCACCACGAGCAGGACGTCGAGTTCGCGCTTGGCCGCGCGGCGCAGGATCTCCACCCACTCGGCGCCCGGACCGTCCAGGCCCAGCGCGCGCGCCCCCGCGGTGTTCGGCCACTTGTCCGCCTGCACGAGGAAGTCGTCCGCGGTGGGCGGGCGCTCGGAGGGCGCGTCCACCGCGACCGCCGCGCCCTTCAGGTGCGCGGCGCAGAACTCCCGGGCGAGGTACAGGTCCTCGAGCGATGAACCGCGGGAGAGGAGCACGCCCACCCGCTGGGGATCGACCGAGGAGAGCGCCCGCCAGCATTCCGCGAGCGCGGCGTCCCAGGCCAGCGGCGCGGTCGCGCCGCCGGTCCGGGTCACCGGCGCCGTCACCCGCGCGGCGTCCACGAAGGCGAACCGGAAGCGCCCCTCGTCGCACATCCAGTGCCCGTTCACGTCGGCGTTCAGGCGGGGCATGAACCGGTACACGCGGCGGGTCCCCACCTTGTTGATGGCGCTGGGGTTCGCGTCCACCGTGATGTTGCACCCGCGGGCACAGGACGGGCAGACCGAGTTCGTCTTGGTGAGGAACCACGCGCGGCTCTGGAAACGGAACTCCTTCGCCGTCAGCGCGCCGACGGGACACAGGTCCACGACGTTGCCCGAGTACGGGTTGTCGAGGCGCTTCCCCGGCGCCAAGCCGATCTGTTCGGAGTTGCCGCGGCCGAAGATCCCGAGCTCGTGGCTCTTGGACACCTCGTCCACGAACCGGACGCACCGGCTGCACATGATGCAGCGCTCCGCGTCCAGCACCACGTGCCGGCCGATGTCCACGACCTTGGGCTTGTGGCGCTTGGGCGGCTCGAAGCGGGACTTCAGCACGCCGTGGCCCATCGCGTTGTCTTGCAGCACGCACTCCCCCGCCCGGTCACAGATCGGGCAGTCGAGCGGGTGGTTGCCCAGGAGGAACTCGATCACCGCCTGCCGACCGTCCTTCGCTTTCTTGGAATGGACGTGGACGACCATGCCCTCGGCGACGGGCACGGAGCAGGACGCGGCGAGGCGCGGCTGCTTCTCGATCTCCACGAGGCACATGCGGCAGTTGCCGGCGATGGAGAGCCCGGGGTGAGAGCAGAAGGTCGGCACCTCGATCCCCAGGCGCTGCGCGGCCTGGAGCACCGTCGTGCCGTCGGGCACGGTGATCGCTTTCCCTTCGATGGTCAGTGTGGGCATCGGGAACTTGCGGGCTATTATGCCAGAATGATCGGATGAGCTCCCGGAAACGTTCGTGGGGTGGTGCGGGAACGGCCCTGGCGCTCGCCGCCGCGGCCCTGCTCGCCCGCCTGCCCCTGCTGGACGCGCCGCTCAACCGGGACGAGGGCGCGTACGCCTCCATCGCGCGCGACGCGCTGTGCGGCGATCTCCCGTACCGCGATCGCGTGGAGTTCAAGCCGCCTCTCCTGTACGCGGGCTACCTCCCACTCGCGCTCGCCGGCGGCCGCTCGGCGATCCGGCTGCACGCGGCAGCCGCCCTCTACCACGCCGCGAACACGCTGCTCGTGTGGCGCATCGGGCAGGCGCTCCTCCCGATCCGCGCCGCCGGGCTCGCGGGACTCGTCTACGCGCTCGCGGGCAGCGACCCCTCGGTCTACGGACAGTCCGCGAGCGCGGAGACGGTGATGCACCTGCCCCTCACGGCGTTCGCGCTGTTCTGGTGGCGTGCGCTTGCGGCCGGATCGCCGGCGACGGCGGTCCTCGCCGGCCTGCTGCTGGGCGCCGCCGCGCTCGTGAAGCAAGATCGG
>CAYHEI010000262.1:0-3098 GCA_964355385.1 uncultured bacterium
AAGTCCGAGCGCGACGATCAGGAGCTGGAGTTCCGCATCTGCGCCTGCGCACGGTGCGGGGAGGGGCGGGAGTTCTGCCTGGAGCACCTGCGCGCCCATGAGGCGGAGCGCGCCGCGCCTTGACACGGGTGACGCGGCCCCGTTAGAACATTTCGAGCCCCCACATGATCGAGAACCTGCGCGCGCGCCTGCTCCGGTTCCTACTGAACCAGATCGACCGCACCACCGCCTTCCTGACCTCGGAGCGCGCCCGGCTCTCGCGGATGGAGCTCGGCGTGGTGGAGGAGTCCCGCGCCCCCAAGGACGAGATGCGATCCAAGATCCGGCTGCTCATCCGCCTCCGGTACGGAGTGGACCTGATGGTGCCCGCGGTCCTCCTGCTGCTCGCCGCGGAGGGGATGCGCCTGATCTCGCCCGAGAAGCACTTCGACACCACGACGGACTACCTCCTGTCGCTGTGGCCCAACGGAACGCTCGCGCTCGTGGGCCTCGCGATCAACACCGCCTACCGCGTCCTGATCCGGAAGGGTGGAACCCTGCGGCCCGTCGCGCTCGCCCAGGTCTGGCTCGACATCGTCCTGTTCGCCCTGATGATCTACACCACGGGCGGGGTGAGCAGCCCGTTCGCCTTTCTGTTCACGGTGCCCGTCCTGGCGGCCAGCCTGCTGCTGTCCTTCCGGACGAGCCTCGCCGCCGCGTTCACCTCCACCGCGCTGATGGGCCTCCTGGCGTTCCTCCAGTACCGGCACATCATCCCGAGCGAGCGCTACTTCGAGCCGCTGCTCCCGCTGACCCAGAAGGGGGCGTTCGTCATCGCGATGGTCACGCTCAACGGCGTGCTGTACTTCCTGATCGCCGTCGCCTCCGGCGCGCTTTCGAGCACGGTGCACAAGTACGAGCAGGACCTCGCGCGCCGCGCCAATGAGTCCACGATGCTGTACGAGGTGTCGTCATCCCTGCAATCGACCACCCACCTCGACGAGGTGCTCATCCAGATCATGGATATTCTGGTCAAGCGCCTCGACATCGACCACGCCCTCATGTATCTCACGAACGACGCCGGGGACGGCCTCGACCTCAAGCTGGAGCGTTTCCATCCCCGGCTGCGCAACCCGCCCTACGGCCAGATGAAGGTGCACATGGACCTCAAGCGCGAGGCGGGACTCACGGCGATTTGCGCGCTGGAGAAGCGCGCCTTCAACGTCATGGACCCGCTCAACCACCCGCTCATCAACAAGGAGCTGGCGCAGCGTCTCGGGATCAACCCGTTCGCGGTGGCGCCCATGCTGGCGCGCGGCCGCGTCGTCGGCGTCGTGGGCATCGACCGCCGCTTCCAGAAGGCCATCATCACGCAGGAGGAGGCGCAGATTCTGGGCGTCGCCGGCAACCAGGCGGGCCTCACGATCCAGAACGCCGCGCTCTACGAGAAGTACTCCGTCGTCTCCCCGCCCGAATCCACCGAACCCGCCTCGACAGCCTAGCCGCAGCGCTTCGCCTGACGGCGACAGGCTTCGCGGGTCTCTCGCCGGGGCCGAGACTCCTGTCGGGCGCCGAACGGGGACAGGCTTCTCGGGTCGCTCGCCGGTCCCACCGTGACCGGCTCGCTCAGGGCCGACCTCGTGCCCGTCAACCAGGGGGCGCGCACTCGCTCGCGCGCGCGCTCCGCGGAACGCCCGCTCCGGCGGAGTCGGCGGCTTCGCTCCGCAACCCTCGCTCCGCCGCCTTTCCGCCTACGCGGGCCGGAGCGCGCCGCGATCTCGTGCCGGTCGGCCATGACCCTTGAAGCCTATCCCCGTCCGGCGCTTACGCCCCCCTGGAGGCCGGGACGGAGACTCCGAGCGGGCGCTAGAGAACCGGTCCGGAGTCGCCGCTCCCGCCGGCCCGCGAGGATGGTAAGCGGGCGTAGCGCGGCTCAGGCGGCGACGACGAAATCGCCGCGCGAAGCCCGCGTCTCCGTCCGAGCGGGCTGTCTGCGGCGGGAGCGAGCGACGGAGGATGCCGAAGGCGAGGTTCGACCCGCGCCCGCGAGGAGCCTCCGTCCCAGGCCGGGCTACGCCGAGGCGGTGGAGGGAGGAGGCGCGGAGAGGTCGCGGCCGCGACGGGACGGGAGCGGGCGCCGCACGACCCGCTTCGCCGGGTACAGCGCGTGGCCGATCACCTCGTCCATGTGCTTCACCGGGATGATCGTGAGGGCGGCGAGCAACTCCTTGGGCACGTCCTCGAGATCCTGCCGGTTGCGGTCCGGGATGAGGACCGTCTTGCAGCCCAGCCGGTGCGCCGCGAGCAGCTTCTCCTTGAGCCCGCCGATCGGCAGCACGTTGCCGCGCAGCGTGATCTCGCCTGTCATCGCCACCTTGCGGTGCACCGGGCGCTTCGTGAGGGCCGAGATGAGCGCCGTCGCCATCGTGATGCCCGCCGAGGGGCCGTCCTTGGGCGTCGCGCCCTCGGGGATGTGCACGTGGATGTCGTACCGGCGGTTGAAGTCCGCCGGCAGCCCCAGGGCTTCGGCGCGCGAGCGCGCGTAGGAGAGCGCCGCGGCAGCCGACTCCTTCATCACGTCGCCGAGCTTGCCCGTCAGCGTCACGCCGCCGCGCCCCTTGAGCAGCGCGACCTCGATCGCGAGCGTCTCGCCCCCGAACTCCGTCCAGGCCAGGCCCGTCGCCACGCCGATCTCGTCCCGGCCGATCTTCTCGCCGGAGGGATACGGCGGCACGCCCAGGTACTTCTTGAGGCTCGGCCGCGTCAGCACGACGCGGGCGCGGCCTCCCTCCTTGCCCTCGACGATCTCCCGGGCGACCTTGCGGCAGACCGTCGCGATCGTGCGCTCCAGGCTCCGCACGCCGGCCTCCTTCGTGTACTCCTCGAGGATCGTCCGGAAGGCGGAAGGCCCGACCCGGATGCTGCCCGGCTTGAGGCCGTGCTCCCGGAGCTGCTTGGGCAGGAGGAAACGCTGCGCGATCTTCTCCTTCTCGGTGTCCAGGTACCCGGGCAAGCGCAGGATCTCGAGCCGGTCTTGCAGGGGCGCGGGAATGCCGTAGAGGATGTTCGCCGTCGTGATGAAGAGCACCTCGGAAAGGTCCACGTCCACCTCGAGATAG
>CAYHEI010000262.1:3108-4179 GCA_964355385.1 uncultured bacterium
GTGTGCTCTTCCGATCTAACGTCTTGTTCTGCTCGGGGTCCAGCACTTCCAGCAGCGCCGCCGACGGGTCGCCTCGGAAGTCCATGCTCATCTTGTCCACCTCGTCGAGCAGGAAGACCGGGTTCTTCGACCCGGCCTTGCGCATGCCCTGGATGATCTTGCCGGGCAGCGAGCCGATGTACGTGCGCCGGTGCCCGCGGATCTCGGCCTCGTCCCGCACGCCGCCCAGCGACATGCGGACGAACTTGCGCCCGAGCGCCCGCGCCACGGAGCGCCCGAGCGAGGTCTTGCCGACGCCCGGCGGCCCGACGAGGCAGAGGATGGGGCTCTTCCCCGCGTCCTGCTTCTGCCGGCTCTGGAGCTGCCGCACGGCCAGGAACTCCACGATCCGCTCCTTGATCTTGGGGAGGCCGTAGTGGTCCTCGTCGAGGATCTTCGCGGCGTCCTTCAAGTCCAGGTGGTCGTCCGTCCGTACGCTCCAGGGCACCGCGATGAGCCAGTCCACGTAGGTGCGGATGACCGTGGCCTCGGCCGAGACCGGGGCCATCTTCGCGAGGCGCTCCACCTCGCGCGTCGCCCGCGCATCGACCTCGGACGGCATCTTCGCCTCCTTGATCTTGCGCTTGAGCTCCGCGACCTCCTCCTCGACGTCGTCCTTCTGGCCGAGTTCCTTCTGGATGGCCTTCATCTGCTCGGAGAGGTACCACTCCTTCTGGGTCTTCTCCATCTGCTTGCGGACGCGCGACTGGATCTTCCGCTCCAGGTCCAGAATCTCGAGCTCCTTGGCGAGAACGCCGGACAGGTGCTCGAGGCGCGCCGTCAAGCGATCCATGGCCAGCACCTGCTGCCGCTCCTCGACCTTCATCGGGAGGTACGTCGCCACCATGTACGAGTACCGGCCCGCGTCCTCGAGGTTGGCCATGGACTGCATGACCTCCTGGGGGATGCGCCGCGAGAGTTTGGCGAACTCGTCGAACTGCTTCTGTACTGTGCGCCACTGGGCGTCAACGCTCGGCGCCTTCGCGTCGAGGTCCACGACGACGAGGCACGAGCGGCCCACGAGCTGCACGG
>CAYHEI010000262.1:4189-4940 GCA_964355385.1 uncultured bacterium
TCGCGTCGAGGTCCTCGAGCGGGACGACGACCACCTCGGCGTACCCGTCCCGCGCGCGGTGCTCCACGATCCGGACCCGCTGCACGCCTTCTGCGAGCACGCGCAGCGCCTTCTCGGTGGATCTCAGGACCTTGTAGACCTCGGCGACGCAGCCGATGTCGTAGAGGTCGCCGGGCCCGGGATCGTCCACGGCCGGGTCGCGCTGCACCACGAGCACGATCCGCCTCGCCGGCTCCACCCGCGCGGCTTCGACGGCCTTCTGCGCCGGCAGCCGCTGCACGTTGAGCGGGATGATCATGGACGGGAACGCCACCACGTCCCGCAACGGGACGAGGGGGTATGTCTGCGTGGCGGCGACGGCCTCCTCGGTCACGCGGTCGGCGCCTTCGGGGTCGCGCTGCCGGTGGCCGGCAGGTGTTTCTTCGGCTGGAAGACCTCGTCCACGATGCCGTAGTCCCGGGCCTCCTCGGCGCTCATGAAAAAGTCGCGGTCGGTGTCCTTCCGGACCTTCTCCATGGACTGGCCCGTGTGCAGCGTGATGATCTCGTTGAGCCGGTCCCGCATGCGCAGGATCTCCCGCGCCTGGATGTCGATGTCGGTGGCCTGCCCCTGCACCCCCCCCAGCGGCTGGTGGATCAGGATGCGCGAGTGCGGCAACGTGAATCTCCGCCCCTTCGCTCCGGCGAGCAGCAGCAGCGCGCCCATGCTCGCGGCCTGGCCGATGCAGATCGTGGACACCGGCGGCCGGATG
>CAYHEI010000263.1:0-4925 GCA_964355385.1 uncultured bacterium
GCCCCTCGATCTCGAGCCGGGTCCCGGCCGGACCGTCCCACGCGATGCGGACACCGAGGCGGCGGAAGATCTCGAGCGTGCGCACGCAGTCCGCGGCGGGCAGCCAGCCGTCCACTCGGCTCGTCCCCCGCGCGAGGGCGCCCAGCATGACGGCACGGTGCGACACGGACTTGTCGCCGGGCGGCCGCAGCTCCCCACGCACGCCGCCCGCGCGTCCGAGACGCCAGACCGCCTCGTCCACCGTCAGCATCCCGTCTCGCCCAGACGCCGCCGCATCCGCGCCGCGCGCGCAAGCAGCGCGCGCAAAGCCCCTCGGTCCCCGCGCCGTGCCGCGCCCACGACCGCCGCCAGCGCCCGCCCAAGTTCGCCGGCGGCGGTCGCGAGCGGACGCCGATTCGCAAACAAGATCCCCTCCCACCGCGCCGGCGAGGACGCGGCGACCCGGGTGGCGCCGCGGAAGCTTCCGGCCGCCACGCGCGCGGCCCCCGCGGGACGCAGCGCGCTGAGCGTCAGGGCCGCCGCGAGCGCGTGCGGCAGATGGCTCACCCGCGCGACCAGGTCGTCGTGTCGGGACGGGGTCAGGCGCAGCATCCGCGCGCCCGCCATCCGCCACAGCGACTCCACCGCGCGCAGGGCCGCCGGAGACGTTCCGCGCACCGGCGTGAGCACGACCGTCCGGCCCCGGAAGAGGGAGGCCGAGGCTGCGGCGGCGCCGGAGCGCTCACTGCCCGCCATCGGGTGACCGCCCACGAACCGCGCCGGGTCGGGCAGTCTGCGGCGTGCAGCCGCGACGACCGGCGCCTTCACGCTGCAGGCGTCCGTGACGACGGCCCCCCGCCTGAGATGCGGCACCAACCGGCGGAGACAACCGTCAACCGCCTGGACGGGGATACAGAGCACCACCATCCCGGCACCCCGGCACGCCGCAGCCGGAGATCCGTCGGCCGCTGCGACGGCACCGCACCGCAGCGCCGCGCGGCGGGCCGCGGGGCTGCGGTCCATCCCGCGCGCCCGCACGCCCGCGCGGCGCAGCGCGAGCCCCAGGGAGGCCCCGATGAGGCCCAGCCCGATGATCGTCACGGAGGAATCGCGGGGAAAGGCGTTCATCTTGGGCCTATCGTAACATCGGCCTCCCGAAGTTCATGCCTATTTCCGGTTGAAACCATCTAATGATTGACGGCCCTCTGCGCGCGTGCTAATTTAGCCGCATGATTTCCCGGCTGGTCCGCGCCGCGGTGTTCCTCGCGTGCGCCTGCGCCCTCCCCGTCCGCGCCGCCGATCCGGTGGACAAGACCCTCCAACTCCGGCTCGACGCCGTCAAGTCCGATCCGAACGAACCCCGAAATCACTTCAACCTGGGGCTCGAGTACTACAACCGCCAGATGTTCGACCAGGCGTCCGCGGCCTTCCAGCAGGCGCTCAAGGTGAACAAGTCGGACAAGGAGGCGCACGAAGCCGTGGACCTGGATGCCTGCCAGATCCTCGGCAACATCACCCTCACGCTCAAGCGCAACAGTGAAGCGGTGAAATGGTTCGACCAGGGCCTCAAACGGGCGCCCAACGATCCGGTCTGCCTCTTCGGGCGCGGCCAGGCCTACTACCTCGACAAGAAGGTCAGCGCGGCACAGGATGCGTTCAAGCGCTTCCTGACCGATACCGCCGGCAACCCCAAAGCCGCGGAGACCGCTCCGCAGGCCCTGGTCTACCTCGGAGCCATGGCGCTCGACAAGAAGAAGTACGACGAAGCCGCCAACTTCTTCCGCGAGGTCGTCCAGAAATACCCGAAATCGTCCAAGGAGGCCGCCTACAACCTGAGCCTGGTGCTGCTGTCCCGCGGAGACGAGCTCGTGAAGAAGAACCAGTTGGACCAGGCGGCTCCCCTGTACGACGAGGCGGTCGCGGCCGATCCGACCAACGCCGCGGCGCAGCGGTCCTCCGCGCTCGTCCACTTCCGGCTCGGCGACAAGCTGCTCAAGGCCAAGGAGGCCGAGAAGAAGGCGGCGGCCGCCGAACACTTCAAGGTGGCGCAGCGCAATTTCACCGCCGCGCTCAAGACGGAGCCGAACGATTTCGATTCGAATTACACGCTCGGACTCACCGCGTACAATCTCGAGAAGTTCGACGAGATGATCGGGGCCTATCAGCGGAGCATCGAGATCAACCCCAAGCACCTGGGCGCACGGTACAACCTCGCCCTCGCCATGAAGCGCAAGGGGCTCTTCGAGGAGGCCGCGCAGCAGGCGGAAGAGGCGAAGAAGATCGATTCCAACGACAAGGACACGAATGCCATGCTGGCGAGCGTGTACGACGAGTGGAAGGCGGACCTGCTGAAGAAGGGGTCGGCCGCGGTCACCGAGGACCGCCTGCGCGAGGCCGTGGACCAGTGGAAGAAGGTGCTGCTCATCGACTCGCACAACGCCGAGGCCCAGAAGTACATCTCCGACACCGAGCCGATCATCGAACAGCGCGTGAAGGAGCTCATGGTGCGCGGCGACAAGGCCTACGAGGAAGGCGCCATCGCCACCGCGCTGGACAACTGGCAGCAGGCGGCCGCGCTCGACCCGACGAACACGGACGTGCAGGCGAAGCTGAAGCAGGTCAGCGCCGGGAAGCTCGCGGAGTCGTTGCGCAAGAAGGCGAGCGCGGCCTACACGGAGGGGGATTTCCCGACGGCCTTGGCGCGCGGCGACGAGGCGCTCAAGATCAATCCCAAGGACCAGGCCAGCAAGTCGCTGCGGGCCCGCATCGTCAAGGCGCAGAGCTCCGGCTTCAAGAGCATCTACGACAAGGCCGTCAAGGACCTCGCCGCGGGCAAGCTCCTCGCCGCGAAGCGCGGCTTCGAGCAGGCCCGGGACCTCGAACCCTCGAACACCAAGGTCAACGACAATCTGCAGAAGGTCGCGAAGCGCATCGACGACTCGATCGCGCGCCACACGCAAGACGGCAACGAGGCCCATCGCTCGGGCAACAAGGACGCGGCGAAGAAGGCGTTCGAGGCGGTCCTCGCCTTGGATCCGACGAACAAGGACGCCGCCGCCGCCGTCAAGCAGCTCACCGGCAAGGAGTCGACGGTCGTGGCGTCCGGCGAGAAGATCACCGAGTTGCGCAAGAAGATCATCACCGCCTACCTGAGCAACGACATGATCACGGTCGAAAAGCTGTCCAAGCAGGCTCTCGACATCCAGCCCGGCAATGCCGAGATGACGTCCTATCGCGACCGGGCGCGGGCGAAGCTCAAGCGAGGAACTTCCCAAGGCGCCTGAGCCCGGGGACCACGACGTGACGTCCTCCCCCCCGACCGCCGCCCGGCTGCGCGAAAACTTCGCCCGCGTCCTTCCCCTCTCCGACCGCAAGCTGGCCATCGCCCGCGCGCCGGGGCGCGTCAACCTGATCGGCGAGCACACGGACTACAACGAGGGCTTCGTGCTCCCGGCCGCGGTGACGCGGTGCACCTACGCCGTGGCGCAACGGCGGACCGACTCGAAGGTGGTAGTCTACTCGGCCACCGTCGACGAGAAGATCGAGTTCGAGTTGCGTACACTGCGCTTCGAGCAGGAGCACGGCTGGGCGAACTATCCCAAGGCCGTCCTCCACGCCCTGGTGAACCGGGGCTGGAAACTCGAGGGCCTGAACCTCTACCTGGAATCCGAGGTCCCCATGGGCGGCGGGATGAGCTCGTCCGCGGCGCTCGAGATGGCGGTCGCGTTCGCCTGCCAATCGCTCTTTCCCTACACGCTCGACCGGCTCTCGGCCGTAAGACTGTGCCAGAAGGCCGAGAACTCCTTCATCGGCGTGCAGTGCGGGATCATGGACCAGTACGCCTCCGGCTTCGGCCGGAAGGGCCACGCCCTCTTCCTCGACTGCCGCTCCCTCGCGTGCGAGAAAGTGCCCTTGCCGGAGACGGCGGTGCGCATGCTCGTGGTGAACTCCGGCGTCAAGCGCCGGCTCGCCTCCGCGGAGTACAACAAGCGGCGGGAGCAGTGCACCGAAGCGGTCAAGCTGCTCCGCCCCAAGTTCCCGCAGCTCAAGACCCTGCGCGATCTCGAACCTGCCCGGTTGATCAACGCGCTCGAGCTGCTTCCCGATCCGCTGAAGAAACGGGTCGAGCACGTCGTGACCGAATGCGGCCGGGTCAAAGAAGCGGTGGCCGCCCTTGGTCGAAGCGACATCCCGGCCGTGGGCAAGCTCCTCAACGCCTCGCACGCGAGCCTGCGGGACCTGTACGAGGTCTCCTGCCCGGAGCTGGATTCCCTGGCATCCGCCGCACGGCAGACCGAGGGCGTGCTGGGCGCCCGGATGATGGGCGGGGGGTTCGGCGGCTGCATCATCGCGCTCGCCCTTCCCGCGGCCGCCGAGAAGGCGCTGCACAGCATCGGCCAGATCTACCAGCATCGCTTCGGCACGCTCCCCGAGGCCTGGATCGTCGAGGCGGGCGACGGCGCGGCTGAGGTGACCACCTGACCTTGCCCGCAAGCCGTTCAACTTGGTAGAATCTACGCCTTATGGAACGAACACGCAGGGAATGCCGGGTGTGCGGCAAGGGCCGGATGCAGCGAAACCTCGTCAGCCATGCCAAGAACAACTTCGTCCGGTACGCGCATCCCAATCTCCGGCGGGTGCGCGCCAAATTTTCCGACGGCGTCCACGACGCCTGGGTGTGCGCGAAGTGCCTGAAGAAGGGCCTGGTCGTCCCCGCCCTCGCCCGCCGCATCGCGCGGGCCGCCGCTCCCGCACGCTAGACACGACGCTCCTCTCGGCGGCGTGAAGCCGATCTCCGTCCTCGTCGCCGGAGCGGGCACCATGGGCGCCACGCACGCGGAGGGGCTGGCGCGCATCCCCGACGTCGTCCTCGTCGGCATCGTGAGTCCCGATCGGCCCGCCGCGCGCCGGCTGGCCCGCCGGCTCGGCACGGCCTCCTTCGACTC
>CAYHEI010000264.1:0-4914 GCA_964355385.1 uncultured bacterium
CCCCCCCCAACCCGCCCGGGCGGGCCATGCCCCCCCACCCCCCTTCGTTGGCGGTGGGCGCCGGCCTGGCGGCCCCGGGGGGGCCCCGGGGGGTCCCCGGGGGGCGCCGCGGACCGCGCTCTCGCGCGGCCCGTCAACATCGCGCGTATTCTATCATTGTTGCGCGCGCGCGTCCCCCTGCCTACAATGAGCGCGATGGCCACGCCCGAAGAACTCAACCGGAACGGCATGGAGCTCTACAAGGCCGGGAACTTCGACGGCGCCATCGCGGCCTACGAAGCCGCGGTCGCGCAGCGGCCCGAGTACGCGCCCGGTCACGTGAACCTCGCGCTCGCCTACCTCAAGCGGGGGCGACCGGACGACGCCGTGCGTGCCGCGCAGCGCGCGGTGACGCTCTCTCCGCAGGCGGGCCCCGCTCACTGCCAGCTCGCGAACGCCTTCGCCGCGAAGGGCCGCTGGAACGAAGCGGTGGCCGAGTACGCCCGGGCGTTCGAGCTGGACCGGGGACAGGTCGGAGGACTGGCGCACGCCGGGCACCTGTGCCTGGACCACGGGCTGTCCGCGAAGGCGGTCGAGTTCTGGAGCCGGTTCATGGCGGCGGCCCCGGCGGACCACCCGCGCCGCGCCGAGGTGCAGGAGCACCTCGCACAGGCAAGCGCGGCCCGCCCCGTTTCCCGGTTCTGATTCGCATGCGCCCGGCCGCGCTGCTCGCCGCCGCCTGGCTCGCCGCCGCGCCCGGGCTCGCCGCCGCCGAGGATCCGCCGGCGCGGCGCTTCGAAACGGTCTTCGTCATCTCCCTCCCGTTCACGACCCTGTACGCGGGCGCCGCCACCTTCGCGGTGACGTACGGCATCCAGGTCGGACTCCGGCACGAGCCGTTCCAGTTCACCCCCGCGGCGCAGACGGTCGCGCTCGGGCTCGCCCTCGCGGGCGCGGCCTGGATCGCCTGGCGCGACGCCCGCGCCCCGAACGGGATAGAATAGTCCGCGTGCCGAGGTAGCTCAGCTGGTTAGAGCGGCGGTTTCGTAAACCGCAGGTCGGCGGTTCGAATCCGCCCCTCGGCTGGCCTTGTTCAGGACATCGTCTTTCTTCCGGCTCGGCGTGATCGCCTTGCTCGTCGCCTCCCTCCCGGCCTGGGCCGCCCGGGTTCCGGACGAGGTGCTCGTCCGCTTCCGCCGGGACATCCCTCCCGCGGCCGCGCAGCGCGCCATCGAGGAGCTGGGGGGGCGCGAGGACGGCGGCGTCGAACGGCTGCGCGTGCGGCGCGTGCGGCTGCCCCGGGGGCGATCCGTCGCGGAAGCGGTGCGACGGCTCGCGCAGCGCCCCGACGTCGAGTTCGCGGAGCCGAACCGATACCTCTACGCCGCCGCGGTGCCCAACGACCCCTGGTACGCCCAGCAATGGGCCCTCCAGCGCATCCAGGCCGATCGCGCCTGGCGCGAGGACGTCCCCGGCGCCGAGGGCGCCCCGACGGTCGTCGTCGCCGTCCTCGACACGGGAATTCGGACCTGCCACCCGGATCTCCAGGGGCGCTTGGTACGCCCGGAGGATTGGTACAACGCGGTCGCGCCCGGCCAGCCCCCGGAGGACGACAACCCGAGCGGGCACGGGACGTTCGTAGCCGGGGAAATCGCCGCGCGGACCGACAACGCGCTCGGCATGGCCGGCCTCGTATGGAACAGCGGCACGGCGGGCGGGACGGGCATCCTGATGCCCGTGAAAGTCCTCGACGGGACGGGCAAGGGCGACGCGATCGCCATCGCGAACGGCATCCTCTGGGCGGCCAGCCACGGCGCGAAGGTGATCAACATGAGCATCTCCACCTGCGACCAAGCGTCGGGCGATTGCGGGGAGGGCAACCTTACCGAGCTCGAGGCGGTGGCGGCCGCGCACGAGGCGGGCGCCATCCTGATCGCCGCCGTGGGCAACTCCTCGGTGACGAACTACTCCTACCCGGCCGCGTACCCCTTCGTCGTCGGGGTGTCCGCCACGGATCGCCTCGACCGGATCGCGGCGTATTCGAACACGGGCGACGACGTGGACGTCGCGGCGCCCGGCGGGGACGTGACCGACGACCTTGCCGACGCGCTGGTCGGGCTCAGCGCGAGCAATCAGAGCTGCTACGACGTGCCGGAAGCCTACCAGTCGGAGGTGGGCACGTCCATGGCGGCGCCGCTCGTGTCCGGCATGGCCGCCGTCCTCCTGGCGCGGTTTCCCGCGCTCGACGGCGACCAGATCGTCGGCCTCATCGAGCGGACGGCCGATCAGCTCGAGGGCACGGGCTGGAACCCCCGCTTCGGCTTCGGCCGGGTCAACCTCTACCGGGCCTTGCAGGCGACGGTCACCGCGCCGCCGCCCGCCGCGGCGGTCGCGGACGCCGCCTACGCGGTGCCCAATCCGTTCTCGCCCCGGGCGGACCGGTTCACCGCCTTTGTCGTGCGCCCCGCCGCCGGGGAAGCCGTGTCGGTCGAGATCTTCGACGTGCTCGGCCGGCGGGTGTGGACGATGGCGCTGACCGCCGGGGAGGCCGCCGCGGCCGATCTGTATTTCAACTCGCCCCTCCGCTGGGACGGCACCGACGAGCGCGGCCGGCCGCAGGCGAACGGCACGTATCTCGCGCGCATCACGCTGGGCGAGCGGCACATCACCAAGCGGGTGGTCCTGGCGCGATGATCCGCGCCGGCGCCGTCCTGCTCCTGCTCTGCGCGGAGGCCCAGGGAGCCAACGTGGAGGGCGCGGGGGGGTTCAGCCGGCTGGCCGTGGGCGCGCGAGGACCCGCGCTCGGTGGTTCGATCACCGCGCTGGACGACGGTCCGACGGCGCTCGCCGCCAACCCCGCGGGCCTGGCCCGGCTCGAGCAGCCCGCGACGCTGGTCCTGACGGGCACGGCGCTTCCCCTGGAGCGCTCGCTCAACTTCATCGCGGCCGGGGGGTGGGCGACGGCGGCGACCGCGGTCGGGATCGGCGCGCTGTTCTACAACCCCGGCGGGGGTATCGAGTTTCGAAGGAACAACACCGAGCTCCCGGACAGCGTCCAGACGGCGCTGTCGCAGGCCTACACCCTCGGCGCGGCGTGGCGCGTGTTCCCGCCGCTGGAGGCCGGCCTTTCCGTGAAGTTCCTCCTCGACGCCGCGGGCAACCGCAGCGCCTGGGGGTTCACCGGCGATCTGGGCCTCCTCTACCATCCCTTCCGCCGCTTCGCGCTTTCCTTCGTCATGCAGGACGCGGGCGGCGCCGATCTGACCGGCTTCAACTGGAGCACGGAGTTCCACGAGCAATTCGCGCGCGTCCTGCACGCGGGCGCCTCGCTGGATCTCAATCCGCTGACGCTCGTGGGGGAGGTCCGGGATCTCGCGGACCCCCGCGGCACCTGGAGCGGCGGCCTGGAACTCGACGTGGCGCGCCCCCTCACGCTACGCGCGGGGCTGGAGGACGGCCGGCTCTCCGCGGGTTTCGGCATCGGAGCGCGCGTCCGCCGCCGCGCGGCGGTGCGCCTGGACTACGCGCTCGCGCGCGATCCCATCGCCGACGCGGGGCTCGTGCACCGGGTGGCGCTGTCGTTGAGTTTCGTGCAGGACGCCCGGCCGCGCGCACGGCTCGCCTTCCCCACCGAGACGCCCTTCACCCCCGAGGCGGAACACCGCCCGCCGCGGCTCGTCCGCTGGCCCGGCTTGTGACCACTGCGCGGGACGCGCTTCGCCGGCACTTGAAGGCCCGCTGGGAGACGGGCGACAAGGAGTTGTTCGTGGTGCGCGATCCGGCCTCGCCCGCCCGGAGACACGCTCCCCCACCCTCTTCGCCGCATCCCGCCGCACCGACCGGCCGGAGCGAGGGAGGGTCCGGCCTTCATGCCTCGGGCATCCTCTCGCCCGCGAACTCGGAGCGGGGCCGGTCGCTGCTCGCCTGGTACGAGGAGATCAAGAACTGCACGAAGTGCCCGCTCGGATCGAGCCGCGTGACGTTCGTCTTCGGCACCGGGAACCCGAACGCCGAGCTGCTCTTCGTGGGCGAAGCGCCCGGGGAACAGGAAGACCGCTCGGGCCTGCCGTTCGTCGGCCTGGCCGGCCAACTCCTCACCCGCATGCTGGGCGAGCAGGGCATCCGCCGGGAGGACGTGTTCATCTGCAACGTCCTCAAGTGCCGGCCGCCCAGCAACCGCCCGCCCGCGGAGGAGGAGATCGCGCAGTGCGCCCCCTCCCTCGCCGAGCAGATCAAGCGGATCGGCCCGAAGCTGATCGTGGCCCTGGGGCGGTTCGCGGCGCAGACGCTGCTGCATTCCGACGAGCCCGTCGGCCGGCTCCGCGGCCGGTGGCACCCGTGGGAGGGCGCGGAGCTGCGCGCCACGTACCACCCGTCCGCCATATTGAGGAACCCGTCGAACCGCGGCATCCTCGAGGAGGACCTCAAGATCGTCAAGGAGCGGCTGGCCTCGCTCCACGTCTGATGGACGCCTCCCCATGTATGTGAATTGTCTCTTACCGCAGGCCATCGACCATGAGCTGACCTATGCGATCCCCGCGGCGCTGACGGGCGCCGTCCGGCCCGGCATGCGGGCCGTCGTGCCGCTGCGCGGCGGCAGCACGGTGGCGCTCGTCACCGCGCTCGTCACCGCGCCTCCGCCCGGCGTCGCCGCCAAGCCGCTGCTCAAACTGCTCGATTCGGAGCCGTTGTACGACGCGTCCATGCTCGCCTTCCTGCGCTGGGTGGGCGACTACTACCTGGCGCCCGCCGGATTGGTCTTGCGCGCCGCGTTACCCGCATCGACGCGGAGGCTGCCGGCGCGAGCGAGAGCGAGCGGCGCGGGCCCCCCCCCACCGCCCCCGCCGCCCCCCCGGGCCCCCGGCCCGCGGCAAACCCCGCCCCCCCCCCCCCCCCCCCCCCCCCCCCCCCAATAAAACCAAAACCCCCCCCCCC
>CAYHEI010000265.1:0-1314 GCA_964355385.1 uncultured bacterium
AACTCGTCGAAGATCAGTCCGGACTGGTCCCGATCGCTCGCGCCGACGACGATCAGCGCGGGACCGAACCAGCCGGGGAGGGCCCCCGCCAGGAGGGAGGCCCGCAGCAACCCGTAGATTCCCATCTTGATCATCACGCCCGACATGACCGCCGAGACGTGGCTGGGCGCGGCCGGGTGAGCCTCGGGAAGCCAGATGTGCAGCGGCATGAACCCCGCCTTCACGCCGAATCCCACGAGAGCCAGTGCGGCGAGCGCCGCGGCCGGCATTCCCGCGCCCGCGAGCCGGTCGAAGTCGAGGGAGCCGCCGCCCCTTCCCAGCAGCGCGAAGAGCGCGAGCAGGCACGCCGTTCCCGCGTGCGCGACGATGAGGTAGGTGCGGCCCGCGGCCGTCGCTTCCTCGCTCCCGTCGTGGACGACCAGGAAGAACGAGGCCAGCGTCATCGTCTCCCAGGCGATCAGGAAGAGCATCCCGTTACGCGCCGTCACGACCAGCACCATGCTCGCGGCGAGCAGGTCGAACCACCACCAGGCCGCGCCCCGCCCCGGATCGTTTCGCATGTACTCGAGCCCGTACACTGCGGCGAGCCCGCAGACGACGAGCACCGGCAGTAGGAAGAAGCCCGAGAGTGGGTCCAGCCCCAGCGAGAACGAGGCGCCGGGCAGCGACCAGGAGTGGGAGAACGGCGGAAATGCGGCGCCGCGGCAGGCGCGCCAGGCGGGCGACAGGCCGAGCGCGCTACCCGCGACGGCTCCGCCGGCGCCGAGGCGAGCCGCCCAACGAGGCGCGCGGACGCCCGCCAGAAGCGCGCTGAATCCGCCGGCGAGCATGAGGGTCAACGAGGCGAGAAGGAGCGTCATCCCCGCGGCATTCTGGGGGGAATCGCGCGCTTCAAGGCCGCCATCTTGGGATTGTACACCAATGCCGCCCCGAGGTTGGGGACGTAGTTCAGATATTCAGATTCTCAGGTCCCAAGACTTCGATGGAGCGAGGCGGCCCACGCAAAGGATGACGGGGGCGAGAAAACGTCGTCGTTGAGCGAATCGGCGGCGATGGCCCGGTTGTCGGTGATCTGGCGCACTTCCCGAGTCAGGTACTCCCGGATCGTCAGGGCAGCTTGACCTCGCAGAAGATCCGGCGGTCGGCGGACTCGCGGGCGCACAGGCATGTGAGGGCGCTCAGGATGCCCGCGGCCAGCGGGGCCTGCGAGGCCTTGCGCTCCCGCATCGCGGCGATGAACTCCTTGCACAGCACGTCGTCCCCTCCGAAGTGAGCCTCGTCCCCGGCCATGTTGATCGTCTTCACCGCGCCGCG
>CAYHEI010000265.1:1324-2852 GCA_964355385.1 uncultured bacterium
CGTGCGGGTAGATCGTGATCTTGTTGGTGTACCAGTCGAACTCCAGCGTGCCCCGGTACCCGTACAGTCGCGCGCCGCGCCGCGCGGCGCCGCGGCGGGCGAAGAAGTTCTGCGTGTAGCTCGCCTGGACGCCGTTCGCGTACTCGAGAATGGCGTTCCCGCTGTCCTCGTTCCGGATCGCCGCCGAGTAGAGGCACTTGCGCCAGTTCTTCCACGCCTTGCGTCCCGAGGGCGTGAGCATGCCCTTGGGATTGAACGGGCTCTCGGTGCACGTCCCCTTCTCGCCGCAGTCCTTGCAGTAGAGCTCGAACGGCTTGTCGGCGCACCGGCCGAAGACCCGCTGCGACTTCATGGCGCAGACCCACTTGGGCGGCTGCTCCAGGATATGGGAGATGTAGTCGAAATCGTGGGTCGCCTTCTGGAGAAAGAGCCCGCCGGCCTCGGCGTAGTCCCGGTACCATCCCGCGTAGTACCCCTCGCCATAGGGCACGTCGTTGAAGGCCACGACGTGCTCGACGGTTCCCAGCGTAGCCGCGGCGACGATCTTCTTGACGCGCGTGACGATGGGGCTGACGCGCAGGGGGAAGGAGACCACGACCGGCGCGGTGAACGTCGGCGCCGCGGCCGCCAGGGCCTTCACCTGGTCGAAGGTGGTGGACACGGGTTTTTCGAGAAAGAGGGGAATGCCTGTGGGCGCGACCTTGCGGGCCATCTCGGTATGGAGCGAGCAGCGGGTCCCGATCATGACGCCGTCGAATGTTTCCGAAGCGAGCATCTCGTCGGCGGTTTTGAAGAAGACGGCTCCCTTGAGGAGCGCATCACCCGCGGCCCGCAGTTCATCGCATCGCGGGTCCGCCACCGCCGTGACCGTGCACGCCCGGTCCAGGCGCGCGAGGTTGCGGGCCATGCCCGACACGCGTTTTCCGCACCCGATGATGGCGAGACGTAGCGGCTTGGCCATGCCGGTAGAATATCACTCGTGGACCCGGCGCTTCCCCCGTATCTCGAAGACGCGTTTCTGGCGGAAGCGACCGCGTTCGCCGCCCTGCCGCCCGAGATCGCGGCGGCGGTGCGCGCCGCGGCCGGGGAGGTCCGCAAGCACCCGGACCTGATCCGGGTCGTGCGGGATTCGCACGAGCGCGTGTTCCGCGACCGGGAGCCCGAGAAGAAGTTCGCGCAGGAAGCACCCGAGCTGGGCGAGCACGCCGGGATGCTGCCGGTGCTGGTGCTGTTCTCGGGCCTGCCGCGGGCGCGGGCGTTCTGGAAGGAACGAGCCATTCCCGACGCGGTCGCGATCCACACGCTCTCGGACATCGGAATCTGGATGCGGCACTACCGCGCGCGCACCGGCCGGTGGGGCCTCAAGGAGTTCCGGTGGCTGCAGTACCACCTCATGGGGCGGATCTATCGCCTCGGCCGGGTGCAGTTCATGGTGGGGAAGCACTGGGGCTGGGTGCACGCCTTCCCGCACCGCCGCACGGGGGCGGTGCCCCAGCTCCCGCAGGCGGGCCGGGCCATCCGCGCGGCC
>CAYHEI010000265.1:2862-4149 GCA_964355385.1 uncultured bacterium
CAGCGCGACGGCACGAAGGGCATCAAGGACCCCGGCGGGAAGTGGACCTCCCGGCGGGAAGCCGACGGACGCGCGATTCGGGGAAATCCAATCGCGGCGGACGGCCGCGCGGTGCGCGACCCGGCCGAGCTGCCCGCCGCCGAGTGGGAGGAGACGCTGCGGCCCGACGATCCGGTCCTGGACATGCACATCCCGGCGGAGGACCCGCTGGCGCCCGAGGCCGTCCGGGACTCCGTCCGGCGCGGGCTCGAGTTCTTCCCCCGGCACTTCCCGGAGCAGCCCTTCAAGGCCGTCGTCTGCTACGCCTGGCTGCTGGACCCGACGTTCCAGCGCATCCTCCCCCTCCAGGCGAATCTCCCCGGGTTCCAGAAGCTCTTCCACCTGTTCCCGCTCTGGGAGAGCGAGGAGCGCGCGTTCGAGCGCGTGTTCGGCGGCCGGCCGGCGGACTTCAAGTCCGCGCCCCGCGACACCGGCATCCGCCGGGCGATCCTGGACCTATACGCCTCCGGCGGACGGCTGATCGGCGGCGCCGGCGGGATCTGGCGCGGGGACTCAGCCCCGGGAGTCTTCCCGCAGCGTTAGAATGAGTCCCATGAACCACCGCCGGGCGAAGATCGTCTGCACCATCGGGCCGGCGTGCGCCGGGCCGCGCATGCTCGAGCGGCTGATCGAGGCCGGCATGAACGTCGCGCGGCTCAACTTCTCGCATGGCACCCATCCCGAACATGCCCGCGTCATCCGGACGCTGCGGGCGGTGGCCGCCCGGCGGAGGACTCCGCTCGCGATCCTCGGCGATCTGCAGGGGCCGAAGATCCGCACGGGTCTCTTGGAAGGGGGCCGGGAGGTCGTGCTCAAGGCCGGGCATGCGCTGACCTTCTCGCCCGGACTCGGCAAAGGGACCGCGGAACGGATCGGGATCAGCGACCGGCACTTTGCGCGCAAGCTACACCGCGGAGACCGCATCCTTTTGTCCGACGGCCTCATCGAGCTGCGGGTGGACCGGGTGGGCGAGCGGGAGGTCCGGTGCGTGGTCGTCAACGGGGGGGCGCTCGGCGAGCACAAGGGGGTGAACCTGCCGGGGATCCGGTGGAAGCGCCCGGCGCTCACGCCCAAAGACCGGGAGGATCTCGAATTCGCCATCCGCCACCACCTCAGCTACGTCGCGCTCAGCTTCGTGCAGAGCGCGGCGGACGTGCTGTCGGTCAAGGCGGTGGCGCGGCGCGCGGGCGTGCAACTGCCGATCGTCGCGAAGATCGAGAAGCCGGAGGCAGATCGGAAGAGCGTCGT
>CAYHEI010000265.1:4159-4869 GCA_964355385.1 uncultured bacterium
CGACCTCGAGAACATCCTGGAAGCCGCCGACGGGGTGATGATCGCCCGCGGCGACCTCGGAGTGGAGCTGGGGCCGGAGCGGGTCCCGGTGCTCCAGAAGCGGATCATCGCCCGGGGGCACGCGCACCACCGCCCGGTGATCACCGCCACGCAGATGCTCGAGTCCATGACGGTGAATCCCCGTCCCACCCGGGCGGAGGCCTCGGACGTCGCGAACGCCGTGTTCGACGGCACCGACGCGGTCATGCTGTCCGCCGAGACCGCGACCGGCCGCTACCCGGTGGAGACGGTCCGGATGATGCACCGGCTCGTGCGCGCCGCCGAGCCCGAGGAGCAGCGCCACCGGCGCCCCGCGCCGCAGCGCCGCGCCGGCCATTCCGCAACGATCTGCGCTTCGGTAGTGCAGGCCGCCGAGGAGCTCGACATCAAGGCCATCGCGGTCTTCACGGAGTACGGGAAGATGGCCCGGCAGATGTCCATCCACCGGCCGCGCCCGCCAATCATCGCCTTCTCGGAGAAGCCGGTGACCGTGGAGCGGCTGGCGATCTGCTGGGGCGTCCAGCCGCGATTGATCGCTCGGGTGCGGCACGTCGAGATGCTTTCCCGCCACGCCGAGCGGCGGCTCCTGGCGGATGGGACCGTGCGCCGGGGCGACGTCATCGCCGTCGTCGCGGGCACGCCGCTGGGCGTGCCGGGGCATACCAACTTCA
>CAYHEI010000266.1:0-4863 GCA_964355385.1 uncultured bacterium
GCGCCGCGCACGCCCAGGCTGACGAGCGCGAGCCGGCGGCCCTCGCTGTAGCGGCGGCGGGGGAGGCGGACGGGAGGATGCAGCATACGTTCCAGTATATCTATGATGAGCCATGTTGCTGAAGCCGCCCCGGCTCAAGCCCGGCGACACGCTGGGCGTGATCGCGCCGTCGAGTCCCGTCGTCGGCGCGCGGCCCGAGGCCGTGCGGCGCGCCCGCGCGTATCTTGCCGCGAAGGGGTTTCGGTTGCGGTTCGCGTCACAGGTGCGGCGGACGCATGGTCACGCGGCGGGAACCATCCGCGAGCGCGCGGAGGCGCTGCACGCGATGTTCCGGGATCCGCGCATCGCGGGCATCCTGACCTTCTGGGGTGGTTACCAGTCGCACCAGCTCCTGGAGTATCTCGACTACGGGTTGATCAGGCGGCACCCCAAGGCGCTGCTCGGGTACAGCGACATCACCGCCCTGCAGGCGGGGATCTTTGCCCGGACCGGACTGGTCGGGTTCTCGGGCCCCGGGCTCGTCACCTTCCTGCCTCCCGTCGTTCCCTCCCACACGTGGGAGCATTTCGAGCGGGTCGTGATGCACCCGGTCGTACCGCTGACCCTGCGCCCGTCCCGGACATGGTCTGAGAACGTGTGGTGGAAGAGGAAGGACGGGCGCATGATCTTCCGCCGCAGCCCGCCCTGGACTCCGTACCGGCACGGCCGCGCCGCGGGACGCCTCCTCGGCGGGAACCTCGGCACGTTCCTGCTCCTGCACGGAACGCCGTACTGGCCCGACCTCCGGGGTGCGATCCTCTTCGCGGAAGAGGACGAGACCGAAACCACCGGGACCGTGGACCGGCTGTTCACCAAGTTGCGCCAGATCGGCGCGCTGCGGGAGATCCGGGGGCTGGTGATCGGGCGCTTTCCGTCGGCGGTGGGCTTCTCGCGCCGCGACTCCCTGAAGATGATCCTGGACGACGCGCTGCGCGGCACGCGCTTCCCGGTGCTGACGGGCGTGGAGTTCGGCCATACCCAGCCGCTCGTGACGCTCCCCATCGGCGTACGGGTGCGGCTCGACGCGCGCCGCCGCGCGATCACGCTATTGGAGGCGGGCGTGCGGTAAGATGGCCCCGAGGGGCAAGGGCGGTTCGAGCGAGGAGAAGAGTCAAGTAACGATGACGCGGGGAACGTCGGGATGGCTGTGCCTCGCGCTGGCCGTGCTCCCCGCCCCGGTCGTCGCGGACGGCGTGCTCAACGTCCTGCCCGCGGCGTCCACCGCGCCCGACAGCCTCTTTCCCAACTGGCAGAAGGCGCACGTCGGCGAGTTCGGCACGTTCCTGCTCGACGACCTGACGGGCTGCGCCAACGGTCCGATCGTCGGCCTGACCGTGCTGAACTTCGGGTCGTGCCTGGGCGGCGGCGACGTGCCCGGGCTCTTCTGGCGCTTGCTCTGCAACAAGACGGATTCCGGAACGCTCGCGATGGCCTACGCCGGCACCTGGCTGGTGGGCGGCCTTCCGCGCGCCGCCTGGACGTGGGCGGGGTCGATCGCGTGGGCCGCCGATCCCACGGCCGCGTGCCTGGGCGCGCCGACCCTCAGTGTCTACGCGGACATCGGCGGTTGTCCGACCGACGGCTGCACCATCCAGCCCGTCATCCCGGCCCTGGGGCTGTCGGATCAGTGCGGGTACCAGGCGGACATCAATTACGACGCCCAGGAGATCACGCGGACGATCCGGTACGTGGGCAAGATCGCGGATCGCGACGTCGTCGCGCCGGGCGACACCGTGACCTACACGGTCTACTACGGCCTCCCGGGCGCGGGGCCGCTGACCGGGATCACCATCACCGACACGCTGCCGGCGAACACGAGTTACGTTTCGGGCAGCGGCGTCCCCGCGCCGGACGCGGGATGGGATCCCGACCCGGGTCCGCCGGTGCGGCTGCGGTGGTCGCTGCCCGGCGGACCGACCGCGGGCGGCGCGACGCGCGAGGTCCGTTTTTCCGTGTCCGTCGACTGGGGGAACGAGCCGTTCGATCCCGGCAGCGGCTTCCAGGGCGCGACGGAGGGGTCGCGCCTCGCGAACGTGGCGACCGTGGACTACGGCGGCGCGGGCTGCGCGCCGGACGCCTGGTCGAGCGGCCAAGCGTCCGCCGTCGTGCGGCGTTACCTCATGTGGCTGATCGGCGACCAGGATCTTCTCATGACCTCCCGCATCGGCATGCCGGACGACGAGATCATCTACGAAACGTTCGTGCGGAACGAATCCTTCACCAAGACCTGGTGGAACGTCCGCGTGTGGGACACGGTGCCCGCGACGCTCGGGGTCTGGGGCGGTCAGTACGGATTCGACGATCCTTGCATGGGCTGGACCATGACGCCCACCGGCTGCGCGGCGGCGTCGCCCGGCTGGTACTCCTCCAGCCCCGGCAAGGACGTCCTGACGTGGAAGATCGACCTGCCGCCACGGGCCACCATGACACTGCGGTGGAAGGCGCGCGTGGCCGGGAGCGCCGTGAACGGCGACACGGCGCTCAACCTGGTGTCCGTCATGGCGGAGGGCCAGCTCGGGCTCAACGGGTCGGGCTCGGCGAGGGCGCCCAGGTCATTCGTCCACCTGGCCCCGATCATGTTGCGCACGACGTATTTCTCCTACGTCGGGCACTCCGCCCACGTCGGCTGCACCGGCGACTTCCTCATCAACTTCTACCCGCTGAACAAGGCGACGGATTTCGAGTTCCGGAAGATCGAGTACAACAACGTGCCCTACGCTCTCACGGGCGGCGTGAGCGCGTCCATCAACACGTTCGTGGGCACCTGCGTGGCCGGCTTCCCGGAGAGCATGGGCGGGAACCCCGGATGCAAGGTCGAGCGCATCCCCGCCCAGTACTACCGGGCCTGCTCCGTCGTCATCGAGCCCTACACGTACGCCTACAAGCTCACCTCGAACGCGCCCGTCATCTGGATGTACATGTGGGCGAACGGCTGGTCCTCGGGCGACAGTATCACGTACCTGCCCTCGACGACGCTCTCGTTCTCGGGCTGGACGCTCTACACCTGGCGCCGGGGGCTTTCGAACACCGTGGGCGAGGGCGACAACAACGCGCTCATGAACACGGGGCAGACCGTCGCGGGGACCTACGACCCCGCGCTGGCCACGACGGTCCACATCTTCCAGTGGGACATGCCGTCGCTGGCGTGGCAGTACGTGACGACGGGCGAGATGGACGGCGAGAGCGCGTGGGTGCCCATCCCCGGGACCCTCGACAGCCAGGTCGGCCACTACCGGTTCATCTCCTCGAACACCAAGCTGGTCATCTGGCAGGGGTTCAACCTGCCCACCAACGGGCAGAACGACCACGGCACCCAGGTGCCCAACGCGGAGACCGGCCTCCTGGTCTCGCCATCCGGGGGACCGGCGACGTTCTACCCGATGCTCCGGCCCAACGCCAATCCGGCGAACATGACCGTGGGCAACGTCGAGCCGGGCAACCCCACGTCCTTTTCGGTGTGGAAGTACCGCTCCAACAATCCCGCCGCCTCGCCCGGCGTCACCGCGGCGCTCGCGGGGACCTCGGGGACGTGGCGGCAGCTGGGCTTCCGGGCGGTCGGCGCGGGGATGTCCGACCCGACGAACGGGTACGCGTTTGGACCCGGCTACGACACGCTGCTCCAGGACCCCGACAGCAACGACTCGTTCTACAAGGTGGAATGGACGTCCGGGGGGCGCATCCAGGTCCAGGGCGGGGCCTACCTCTGGGACGGCTTTTCCGGCGGCAGCCAGCTGCACGGCGCCGAGGGGACGGCCGGCACGGGGCACGAGTTCTGGATCCACACCGTGGGAAACACCGACAGCGGCTGGTGCAAGGCGGGCGACGGCTCCCCGTACAACGTCATGGTCTTCTGCCCGGTGGACGGCATGATCGTCAACGCCGAGAGCGCGCCGGCGCCGGTGGGCGGGGCCTTTGCCTCGTACACGACGACCGGCCCGGATCAGGTGGTGTGCTTCATGGGACAGACGGAAATGACCGCCACGCCCTCCCGGCGCAACTGGCGGTTCTGGCTCGACCCGGGCGGGGCGCAGGGCGACCTCATGGCGCTCTACACGCAGTGCCGGTTCGGGGAGAAGTTCTACACCGCGCCGTTCACGCACTCGGGCACCCACTACGACATCATCGCCCCGCCGGTGGTGTTCTCCGGCCAGTCGTTCTGGATCACGGTGATCGTCGTGCAGTCCAGCGGCAGCACGTTCACGGCCTACACGGGGGTCACCTCGTTCACCTCGACGGACCCGACGGCGCAGATCGTCGGCGTGGCCATGGATTCCTACAACTACCAGTGGACCGGCTCCGGCGGCGCCAAGGGCGTCAAGGTGTTCGTCAACGTCATCCTCACCCCCCTGGGCTTCCAGACGATCATCGCCGCGGACATCCTGGACGGCTCGATCATCGGGCTGACGACGATCCAGGTGGTCGGCGTGGACGTCAAGCTGACCAAGCAGCCGCCGCTGCAGGTGAGCGCGTCGGGCGACACGGTGCAGTTCAAGATCTGCTGGAGCAACTACTCGACCGCCTCGGCCTCCGTCTTCACGATCAACGACCGGGTGCCGAACGGGACGGTGTACACCCCGGACGTGCTCTCGAACCACTTCTGCGGGGCGACCAAGGGCTTCGGCGCGGCCACGGCGGCATATTCGACGGACGGCGGCGTCGCCTACACGTCGATGCCCGCGGGAGGCCCGGCGACCACGGGGGTCACGAACCTGCGCTGGACGATTCCCCAGGTGGGCGTGGCCACGACGGGGTGCGTCTGCTTCCGCGTCACGGTGAACTGAGCCGGGGGGGGGGGGGATCGGAAGAGCCCCCGTCTGACCGCCC
>CAYHEI010000267.1:0-4856 GCA_964355385.1 uncultured bacterium
AAAGCCCCGCACGTGGCCCGACACCACCGACACCGCGCCGAACTCGCCCATGGCCCGCGCCGCGCACTGGATCGCGCCGAGCAGGAGGCCGCCGCGGATGTTGGGGAGCGTGACGCGACGGAACACCTGCCACCCGCCCGCGCCCAGCGACACCGCGGCCTCCTCCTCCTCCGTCCCCTGCTCCTGCATGAGGGGGATCAGCTCCCGCGCGACGAACGGGAAGGTCACGAAGACCGAGGCGAGCACGATGCCGGGCAGCGCGAAGATCACGCGCACGCCGTGCGCCGCGAGCCACGGCCCCCAATACCCGTGCGCGCCGAACAGCAGCACGAACACCAGGCCCGCGATGACCGGGGAGACCGAGAACGGCAGGTCGATGAGCGTGGACAACATCCCGCGCCCCGGGAACCGGTGCTTCGCCACGGCCCACGCGGCCGCGATCCCGCACAGCGCGTTCACCGGCACCGCGACGGAGACGGTGAGCAGCGTCAGCCGGGCCGCGGAGCGCGTGTCCGGATCGGCGAGCGCGCGCAAGACGGCGCCCACGCCCTCGCGGAACGCGTAGGCGAAGACCGCGGCGAGCGGCAGCAGCACCAGCAGCCCGAGCCACGCCCAGACGACCGCGGTCAGCGCCGCGCGGACCCACGGGCGCTCCGTCAGGCGGCTCTCCGATGGCGTCATCTCAACCCCGCCGGCCCGCGAGCGCGCGGGACTGGAGCAGGTTGACGGGAAGCAGCAGCGCGAAGGACACGAGCAGCAGCACCACGGCGATTGCCGTCGCGCCCGCGTAGTCGTACTGCTCGAGCTTGGCCACGATGAGCAAGGGGGCGATCTCGGTCCGCCCGGGCAGGTTCCCCGAGATGAAGATCACCGAGCCGTACTCGCCGGTGGCCCGGGCGAGGGCGAGCGCGAACCCCGTGAGGATCGCGGGGAGAATCTCGGGCAGGAGCACCCGGCGGAAGGCCTGGCCCCGGCTCGCCCCCAGGCTCGCGGCCGCCTCCTCGATCTCGGGGTCGAGGTCTTCGAGGACCGGCTGGACGGTGCGCACCACGAACGGGACGCCGATGAAGGTGAGCGCCACGAGCACCCCCAGCCGGGTGTAGGCCACGGGCAGCCCGATCGCCGCCAGCGGTCCGCCGAGCCAGCCCGTGGGAGCGTAGAGCGCGGTAAGCGTGATCCCCGCCACCGCCGTGGGCAGCGCGAGCGGCAAGTCCACGGCCGCGTCCAGGAGGCGTCGGCCGGGAAACCGGTAGCGCACGAGCACCCACGCCGTCAGCGTGCCGAAGACGAGATTCAGCCCGGCCGCGACGCACGCGGCGCCGAACGTGAGCCCGCACGCCGCCACCACGCGCGGGTCCGTCACGGTGGCGCGGAACTGCGCCCAGGTCTGCGTCGCCGCCTGGAGGAAGAGCGCCCCCAGGGGCAGCAGCACGATCACCCCCAGCCACAGAACGGTGATCCCGAGCGACAGGCCGAGCCCCGGTAGGACGGGGCCCGGCCGCCGGTTCGCCATCAAGAACCGCCCGGACGCGAGACTTGATCGAATACGCCGCCGTCGGCGAAGTGGACGGCCTGCGCCTTCGCCCACCCCCCGAACGCCTCGTCGATCGTGAAGAGCTTCAGCGCCGGGAAGCGCCCGGGAAACTTCGCCGCCGCGGCCCCGGAGCGCGGCCGGTAGTAGTGCTTCGCCCCGAGGTCTTGGCCCGCCGCGGTATACAGGAACTCGAGATACGCCTTCGCCGCGGCCTCCGTGCCGTGCCGTTGCGCGTACCCGTCCACCACCGCGACCGGCGTTTCGGCCAGGATGCTGGCCGAGGGGATCACGATCTCGAAGCGGTCCTTCCCCAGCTCGTTCACCGCGAGGAGAGCCTCGTTCTCCCAGGCGACCAGGACGTCCCCGATGCCCCGCTCCACGAACGTCGTCGTCGCGCCGCGGGCCCCCGCGTCCAGCACGACGACGTGACGGAACAGCTCCGCCACGAACGCCCGCGCCTTGGCCTCGTCGCCGCCGCGCGCGCGCCGCGCCCAGCCCCACGCCGCGAGGTAGTTCCACCGCGCGCCGCCCGAGGTCTTAGGATTCGGCGTGACGACCCGGATGCCGGGCCTGATCAAGTCCGCCCAGTCGCGGATCTTCATGGGATTGCCCTTGCGCACCAGCAGCACGATGGTCGAGGTGTAGGGGGCGCTCCGGTGCGGAAGCCGCTTCTGCCAGCCGCGCGGCAGGAGTTTCCCCTTCTCGGCCAGCGTGTCCACGTCGAACGACAGCGCCAGCGTGACGACATCCGCCTCCAACCCGTCGATCACGGCGCGAGCCTGCTTGCCGGACCCGCCGTGCGACTGCCGGACGGTCACGGTGTCGCCGGTCTTCGTCTTCCAAGACGTGGCAAACGCCGCGTTCACGTCCTGATACAACTCGCGCGTGGGATCGTAGGACACGTTCAACAACTCGACGTCGCGGGAAGATGCCGGGGCGGACCAGGCGAGGCACAGGCACAGCGCGAGCAGTTGTGTCATCGCTCTCCTCCTATCGTCGGTCCCCGCGCGGGGATCCGCTGGCGTTCCCACCTGACCGGACCGGAGCTCCGATTGGTTGGGGAAGGGTCATGGGGCCAGTCCCTCACCTTCCTCTTGATAGTTGTACGAACGGGGAAAGTATGCCATCGGGCGGACGAGCTGTCAATCCCCCCGTCGTGGTCACATCTTCAGCGTCCCGAGAATTGCTCCATTGCCTGCGTCCAGCTGGACCAGCGTGATGCCGCCCGCCTTGCCGGCGATCTCGATGCCGTAGAGCAAGGTGCCGCCGGAAGCGTAGAGATAGACCTCGGTGATCCAGCCTGGGTATGTGGCGTTGGCAGCTGCGATCGCCTCGTCCAGCGAGACTTCCGCAAGGTACGGGAATTCCGCCGGCGTCCGGCCGTTGAGACTGATGGTTCCAACGACCGGAGGTGGGGCATCGTCAGCGGGCTTCTTCTTGTCCCCCTTTTTCGGCGGCTTGTTGACCTGGGGTTCCGCCTTGGCGACCTTGCCCGTCCGCGCATCGAGCGTGACGATGCGGCTGGTCCGGTCAGCCTGCACGACCTGCACGAGGCACCAGAGCTTCCCGTCCGCGTTCTCCCGGGAGGCCCAGCACACGCGGCCCGGCACCTTCCCGAGGGCGATCCTGATGGCGGCGGGAATCGTGAGCTTGGATTTCCGGGCCATGACGGCCTCGTCCTCCGATGCGGCTCGGGCCGGAACGGCGAGGGCCGTGAGCGCCGCGGCGGCGAGCACCGACATCGCCGGAAACCAGCAGGCGGCGAAGAACGCGAGTCGGCTCCTCAGGGCGAGGCCCCGCCGCCTTTCGCCGGACCGTACCGCACGAGCTTCATTCCGCCGTCCTGCACGATGCCGACGCCCGGAGCGTAGAGCTTGTACGACTTCCCTTCCTTCAGATCCAGTGCGTTCGATTCCTCGATCCTGAGGCAGTGCTCGAAGCGGCCCGCGGGCGTCACGACCGTCTCATCGAGGCCGACGACCACGCCCCGATCGTAGTCCACGCCCGGCGCCTGCTCCTCGAGGTAGCGGGCGGCCAGCAGCGGCAGCCCGGGCATGATGAGGCCGAACACGCAGCCGTTCACGCCCGACCGCCACGAGCCCCCATGGCCGGAGACCTTGCCGTTCTCGTAATTGTCGACATCCTCGCCCAGGTAGTAGACGGCGTTCGTGCGTTGCGAGATGGCGAACCAGTCCTTCGTGACCTCGGCCAGCTTGCCGCCTTTCGACTCGCGATCCTCGACCGCGCGCGCCGATGCGCCGTCGATGGTGGCGGTCTCGTCCAGCACCGTCAGCACGGACTCCACTGACGCGCCGTCCTCTGTCCCCGCGAGCACCAGCACGTATCCCGGCTCCAGGATGAACCACGGGTTCCGTCCCGTCGCGGCCAGCTCCGCGGCCGGCTCGAACGTCGCGGTCCACCCCTTCAGCTCGGCGGCCGGCGGAATCTTCCGGTCGGCGGCGCCCGAGACGGACGCGATCAGCGCGGCAGCGACGGCCCAGTTCATTTCTCGATTTCAGTCTATCATGGCAGGATGTCCCCGATGACCGGACGCGCGGCGGCGCTCGGCCTGCTCGCCGCGCTCGGGATCTGCCTGCTCTCCGCGTACAACGACTGCGCCCTCAACAACACGTACTTCATCGGCAACCACTTCCCCGTCGCCACGATCGTCCTCGTCGCCGTCCTCGTGCTCGGCGTGAACGTCATCGCGAAGCGCCTGCTCGGCGTCCGCGGGCTCGCGCCGGGCGAGCTCATGATCATCTGGGCGATCACCGGCGTCGCGGGAAGCTTCTCCTCGTATTCCGCCGCCGGGTACTTCCCGTCGTTCGTAACCGCGCCCGGCTACGACCTGCGCGGCGGCGGCGACCACGGCACGTACATCCTCCAGCACCTGCCCACCTGGATGGTGGTGTCCAAGAATCCCGATCACCCCGCGGTGCGCTGGTTCATGGAGGGACTGCCGCGCGGCGAGCGCATCCCATGGGGCGCCTGGGTCGGCCCGTTCTTGACGTGGGGCGGGTTCGCCCTGCTGCTCTACGGCGCCAACATCGCGCTCTGCGCCGTCTTCTTCCGCCAGTGGTCGCGCCGCGAGCGGCTCATCTTCCCCATCGTCCAGGTGCCCATGGAACTCGCCCGCGCGGCCGAGCCCGGCCGGCTGTTCAACGCGTTCCTGCGCAATCCCGCGGCCTGGGCTGGCATCGCCCTGCCCTGCGCGGTCTGGGGATTGCGCGGTCTGCACGCCTACCTCCCGGCGCTGCCCGCGGTGTCCCTGAGCTGGTCGCTGTGGAACATCTTTCCCGACCGGCCCTGGTCGGAATTCCGG
>CAYHEI010000268.1:0-4852 GCA_964355385.1 uncultured bacterium
CCGCCGGTATGCGTCATCACGGCCAGCACGATATTGTTGGCCTGGGCCAGCGCGTTCAGGTCGGCTTCTGCCGTTTGGCCACCGGGCGTGGCAGGGATGCCGGCTTCGCCCTGACCGTCGTGCAGCGCGCCCATGACCAGGGGTTGTTCCAGGTTGGCGTCCACAAAATCGACCAGCACCTGCTGGCCGATGCGGGGAATAAACTGCGCGCCCATGCCGGCGCCGGCCCAGCGCTGCGGGCGGGGGCCGCGGCGACGGGATCGTCCGGGGGCGCGGCGCGGGCGCAGGCCGAGGGGGAGCTCTCTTCCGCGCTGGGCCGGCTGTTCGCCGTGGCGGAGCAGTACCCGGAGCGCAAGACGACCCAGCAGTTCGCGAGCCTCGCGGCGCGCGTGTCGCAGCTCGAGAGCGAGATCGCGGACCGCCGGGAGTACTACAACGACGCCGTGGCGACGTACCACGTGGGGCTGGAGACGTTCCCCGCGAACCTCATCGCCGGCCCGGCCGGGTTCGAAAAACGCGAACTCTTCAAGGTCGCGGCCGCCGAAACGGCCGACGTGCAGCTGAAGTTCACTCCCCCGTAGCTACGGGGTAAAGGACTCCACCAACGGCCGGCCCGGGGCGGCGGGGGTCGCCGTACCCTGCAGCAGCCGGGCCAGCCGGGCCCGGCGGGCTGTCGCCCCGGCGTGGCCCGGGGCGAGGACGAGGATCCGGCGGTACTCGGCCTCCGCGCGGGCGAGGCTGCCGCGCGCGAAGAACATGTCCCCGAGCCGCAGGCGGGATGAAGCATCCTCGCGGACCAGCGGCATCGGCTCGAGCGGCCCGGCGGTCTGCATCGCGACGCGCATGTCCCGCACGTCGTCCTGGGTGTAGCGCACGCGGGGGGTCGAGAACTCGAGATACGGGCGGTCGTCCGTGACCGCGGGCGCCCCGTCCGCGTAGGCCCGCAGATCGCGCGGGCCCCAGAGATAGAACCCCAGCAGTTCCCCGGGGACGAGCTGGATCCGCTTGAAGTCCTCCACGAGGGGCGGAGCGTTCAGACGGCGGTCCCACTCCGCCAGGTCGAACGTCAGCCCCCCCTGCCGCGTGAGGAGGAAGGCGTCCCCGAACTGGTGGATCCAGAACGTCGTGTCGGGGAAGACGTTGGAGAAGGTGCGGAGCATCCCGCGCACGTCGCCCGCGTCCACGCGGTAGTAGTGGATCCACTGGAAGAACACCCCGCCGGGATTGAGGTGCGCCCGGACCGTCCGGTAGAACTCTTCCGTGAACAGGTTCACCATCCCGCTCACGAAGAGGTTCGAGGGTTCCGAGACGATGACGTCGTAGGTGCTCTTGTCCGTGAGGAGGAAATGCCGCGCGTCGTCCAGGTGCACGTGCACCTTGGGATTGTCCAGGGCGTGGTAGTTGTGCTGGGAGAACCAGCGCGCCACGTCGATCTGCGCGGGCTCGATCTCGGCGAGATGGATTTCCTCGATCTCCGGGTGCAGCGTGAGGCAGCCGGTCGTCGTGCCGGTCCCCATCCCGATCACCAGCACCCGGCGGGGGTGCGGGTGGGCGAGGGCGGGCAGGTGCGCCATGAAGATCTGGGTGTACATGTCCACGAGGCTCGTGGAGCCGTCCGGCTTCCCGTTCACGATGAAGGCCATCTCCATGGCAGACAGCGCCCGCACGGTGATCCGGCCCGTGAGACCGTCCTTCTGGTAGATGATCCGGCCGAGCCGGTGCGCCGCCTCCGCGGGCGTGAACGATTCGCCCGCGTTGGGCTGGAAGCCGCGCGGCCGGTTGTACATGCCCGCGTTCATGATGGACACGTCCGGAGCGGGCAGCAGGAAGGAGGCGGCGGCGAGCACCGGCAGCGGGATCACGATCGCGAGCCAGGCGCGGGGGAAGGCGAGGACCGCCGCCGCGGACGCCGTGACCAGCGCGGCGGCGCCGAGGGCCTGGAGCGTGAGGTTGATCCCCATGGCTTCGAGGAGGACGAAGCCGGTGAGCGGCGCGCCCGCCACGGCGCCCAGCGTGTTCGCCGCGAAGAGCCTTCCGACCGTGTCGCTGCGCACGCCGCCGACGGCGGCGGCGAGCGCCGGGAGGGCGTAGCCGAAGGCCGTGGTGAGGACCAGCAGCAGCGTCAGGACGATGCTGAAATCGAGCGCGGACAGCAGCCCGAACGGCAGGGGATTCCACCAGAGCCGGACGAGCAGCCCCGGCAGGACGTCCCAGAACGGCGTCGTCAGGCTGAAGAGCCACACCGCGAGCTGCGCCGCCGCGAATCCCGCGAGCGCCGCGCGCGGGGAGGGCGGGGGGAAGAGCCGGAGCAGCCAGGCGCCCAGCGCGAGCCCCGCGAGGAAGGCCGAGAGGATGATGGCGAACCCGTACACCGAGCCCCCGGTCACGATCAGGACGATCAGGCGCGTGAGCGCGATCTCGAACGCGAGGGCCAGGAAGCCGGACAGCGCCGCGAGGACATAGGGGAGGGTCGGCGGGACGCCGGGGAGGGAGAGCGCCGCGTCCGGCGGTGACGCGACGGTCGGTTCCACGACGGGACTCGACGCGGACCGTCCGCGCGCGAGCCGGAAGGCGACGGCCGCCACCGCCACGTTGAGCAACGCGGCGATCCAACAGGTCCTGCGCAACCCGGCGAGCGGGATCAGCCCGAAGGCGGCGAGCAGGGGACCGGCCGCCGCGCCGATGGTGTTGACCGCGTAGAGCAGGCCGAGCGCGGACGGATCGGCGACGCCCGCGGCGCGTACCATGGCCGGGAGCGTCCCGCCCATCAGGATGGTGGGCGGGAGCAGCAGCGCGGCCCCCAGCGCGGCGCGGATCACGGGGCTTCCGCTTGCGGCCGCGAGCGTCGCGTACAGCGGAGAGGAGGAGGCGATCAGCAGCGGCGAGGCGGCGGCGAGCGCCGCGAGCGCGCCCTCGAGGCCGGCGTAGAGGCGCAGGGCGCCGCGCGCGTCCAGCCGTCCCGCGGCCCGGCCGAAGAGCAGGTTGCCGAGCGCCAGCCCGGCCATGTACGTCGTCACCACCGTCGCGGTCGCGGTGGCGAAATTCCCGAGCAGCAGCCCCAGCCAGCGGGTCCACACGACCTGGTAGATCAGCGCCGTCAGCCCGGAAGTGGCGAAGAGACCGAGCAGTGATGGATTCATGAATGCGCCCGCTCGAGGCGCGCGAGGCGGGCCAGGAAGGTCTTGTGGCCGTGGCGCGGGAAGAGGACCCGTACCCGGGTGTCGGCGCCGTTGCCGCTCATCGTGAGCACCCGGCCCGATCCGAACTGCTCGTGCCGGACCGTCTCGCCGGGCCGATACGCGACCTCCCCTTCAATCTCGCTCGGGAACGGCTGCTCGGGAACCGCCACGGGGCGCGGGCGCGGGCGATCGCCGGGAGGATAGTCCGCCGGGGAGTCGAGCGCGGCGACGAGCCGCGCGGGCAGCTCGCCGAGGAAGCGGGACGGCGAGACCCACGCGAAGCGGTCGAAGAGACGGCGCCCGCGCGCGCTGGTCAGGAGCACCGTCTCGCGCGCCCGCGTCAGCCCCACGTAGAGCAGGCGGCGCTCTTCCTCCAGCTCCTCGGGGTCGTCGAGCGACGAGGCGTGAGGGAGCAGTCCTTCCTCGAGGCCCGCGAGCACGACGTGGCGGAATTCCGTTCCCTTGGCGTTGTGCAGCGTCATGAGCGTGACGGCCGGTGCGCCGTCCTTCAGCCGGTCCATCTCGGCCATCAGCGCGGCGCGCTCGAGAAACTCCGGCAGACCGGTGCCCGCCTGCTCGGCGGTCCGGGCCGAGCTCAGCAACTCCCCGAGGTTCGCCCGCCGGTCGGCGGCGGTGGAGGGATCGCGCTTCTCCAGCCAGCCGAGGTAGCCCGAACCCTCCAGCGCCGTGCCCAGGGCCGCCGCCCATCCCGCGGCCGCAGCCGTCTCGGCCATCCGGGTGAGGAGTCCCAGGAACTCCTGGACCGCGCGGCGGCCGCGGCCGGGGAGCAGGGCGGCTCCGTCCGCGCCGCGGAGCAGCTCGAGGGCCGGAACGCCCGCGGCCGCGGCGGCGTCCCGCACCCGCGCGAGGGACGCCTCGCCGAGGCCCCGGGGCGGCGCGCCGAGCGCGCGCGCGAGGCTGAGCTCGTCCGCGGGGTTCGCGAGGACGCGCAGGTACGCGAGCACGTCCTTGACCTCCCGGCGGGCGTAGAACTTCACGCCGCCCACCAGGACGTAGGGGACGCGGCGGAAGGCCAGCGCTTCCTCGAACGCCCGCGATTGCGCGTGCGTGCGATAGAGCACCGCGAAGTCGCCGGCACTCTCCCCGGCGGCGAGGCGCGCGCGCAGGGCGTCCCCGACGAACCGTGCCTCGTCCGTCTCGTCCACGGCGACGTACGACGCCAGGAGGGCGCCGTCCGGCCCCTCCGTGCGCAGGAGCTTCGGCTTGCGCGCCGTGTTGCGCGCGATCACCGCGGACGCGGCCGCCAGGATGTTCCCCGTGGACCGATAGTTCAACTCCAGCGTCACGCTGCGGGCCTCGGGAAACTCCCGCTCGAACTCGAGGATGTTCCGGATGTCGGCGCCCCGCCAGCGGTAGATGGACTGGTCGGGATCGCCGACCACGGTCAGGCTGCGCTGCGGCCCGACGAGCGCGCGCAGCAGGCGGACCTGCGCCGGGCTCGTGTCCTGGTACTCGTCCACGAGCACGTGCGCGAAGGCGGCGTGGACGGCGCCGCGGATCTCCGGCCGCTCCTCGAGCAGCCGGGTCGGCAGGAGGATGAGGTCGTCGAAGTCCGCCGAGGCCGCCCGGGCCTTCGCGGCCTCGTACCACGCGTAGGCGGCGGCGTGCGCGCGGTCGCGCTCCGTCTCCGCGGCGTCGCGACACGCCGCGGG
>CAYHEI010000269.1:0-4839 GCA_964355385.1 uncultured bacterium
CTAAACGACACGCTCATGGGGTTTGCGGACGCGGATGCAGCTGGTGTCCTGGTATTGATCGGAGGAGGCGATCCCACGGAAGAAGTGGGCTCGGAGATCGCCGCCCGAGTTCTTGTGGACGAGTCGTTGCCTCCGCCATTCGGCGTACCCAGGGTAATCCGAGGCGGTCCCGACCTTTACAGCATCATGTTGAATTTGAATCGGGTGGCCGCCCAGTATCCGACGGCAAGTCCACGGTCCACCTCGCCCTTCACAACCTTCTTCACCCCTCAGCCGATCTGTTTCGATGCGGGGGGGATACCGCTTCTGGGTGGAAAGACGTACTATTCGTCGGACAGTTCTGCGGGCTGGTACGCACCGATCAGCGCTGTGTCCTCTCCCAGGGCTATTCTGTCGGATGTCATTCCTGCCACCGTCCAGTCCGTCGCCGGCTTGTACAAACTCTTCCGCGACACCGTCGGACCGAAACCGGGGACGCTCGGCGCGGCGACGTTCAATGGCATGGTCATCGCCGGGTCCGTCATCCGGGTCAAGCCGGGTGCAACATACGGACCCGGGGTGGGGATCGCGAGAGTTGAGTTCCAGCACTCGCTGGATGGGGGCGTGACTTGGGGGACGAATCGTTTCACGAACGGCGGCGTAGACACGACGCCCGATGCGAACGGAGAGTACGAAGCCGACTTGTCCGATCTCTCCGGTATTCCATGCGGTGCATCCGTTCTATTGCGCGCCCGTTCCATCGACACCGGCGGTACGGACAGCGACTACCTCACCTGGACCGCCCGGGTCGTGCGACAACCGACGGCGTCGACACTGAGCGCGGCGGTCAACAACGGCGCGGCCAGCATGACGCTGAACTGGACTGCGGCCGCGACAAACAGTCCGTGCGTGATCGCAGGATACAACCTGTACCGCACCGACGGCCAGACCGGCGTTGTCACGAAGCTCAACGCGAGCCTGCTCTCTTCCTTGACCTTCACGGATATTGCCGATCTCACCGTCGGCATCCAGTATTCCTACATCGTCGAGGCCGTTCCGTCGCTCGGGCTGGAATCGTTCCCGACGTCGTCAGCCCGGTCGTCCCCTGTGACGATGACGCCCCAGCCGCCCGCGGCCCCGAGCCTCCTCGCCACCGGGATCGTCGATGCCATCCGCCTGAACTGGTCGGGCATCGTCCCCGGCTACTACCCCGTTGCGCAGGTGGCGATCTTTCGGGGGATCACGCCGGGCGTGCAGAGTTTCATCACCCAGGTGTCGGCGAGCCCCGCGAGCTTCGAGGACACTACGATGCCCTTCCTCAAGGGCACCCCGATCCTGTACCGCGTACGGTTGATCGACTCGAAGAGCAATGCGGGGGCGGAGTCCGCGCTCGTGTCCGCCATCCCGTTGTGCGATCCGCGGACTCCTGAGTTCACCATCGTCAAGGCCCAGACGCCGCCGCTCCCCCGGCAGGACGAGCGCGTCACGTACCGGATCGTCGTCACCAATACGGGCGAGGTCACGCTGCGTAATCTGATTCTGACCGACACGCTCCCCCCGGTGCTCGTGGAGCCGGAAACGCAGGAGCCCGCACCGTTCGACCCGCCCTCCATCGAGCAAGCATGCGGCGGAACCCTGTTCGTCTGGAGCCGGGAGAACCTGGCGTGGAAACCCGGCCTGAGCCTCACGTTCACGATCACCGCGCTCACGCAAGCGTGCAGCCCGGTCACGGTGGACGACACCGCATTCGCCTCGCCGGGAACTCTGTGCGAGACCCTGTTCAGGACCTCGAACCAGACGCGCTTCTTCCTGGACGTGCCCGTACCGCCGCCGGTGACGAATCTGGTCGTCTCGAAGACCCAGGCCCCCGCAGCCGTGGGCATCGGGGAAGCGGTCACGTACCGGATCGTCGCGACCAACACAGGACAAGCCACGCTGCACAACCTGCTCGTCACCGACACGCTCCCTGCCTCGTTCGTCGAGGTTGAGAGCGAACAACCACCCGAGATGGGGCCGCCCATCCATACCGACACGCTCAGCGGGACGCTGTATGTCTGGAGCCGGCGCGGCCTGCGCATGTTCCCGGGCACCGCGTTCACGTTCACCCTCACGGGCAAGCAGGGACTCGTGTGCGCGCCCATCGTCAGTTGCGGCGCGGCCCTGGTCCGGGGTGCCGACCCGTGCAGCGCGACGACCCTGCCCACCAACGACCCCGGCCGGTCCGTCCTGCCGCACGTGCTCGCGTTCGACACCACGAAACAGTTTCTGCCGTCGCCTCCCGGGCAGGGCTCGCCGCTCACGTATCGGATCGTCGTGACCAACGCCGGCACCGCGACCCTGACCCGGGTGGACGTCACGGATACGGTCTTCGCGGGTCTCGTGGAGCGGGCGACCTCCCAACCGGCGGAGTTCGCCGTGCCGGTCCAGCAGTTCATCCCCGGGGGCTTCCGGTACGCGTGGAGCGCCTCGAGCCTCTCGTTCCGCCCCGGAAACCGCTACACCTTCACCCTGACCGGGCGTATCGCGGAGCCGTGCGCGGGAGTGTCAGCGGACAATCGGGCGGCGACGTTCGTGACATCCGCGTGCGCGACCGCGCACGGGGTCACACCACCCGCGTCGTTCGACTTGGCGCCCGTACCCCCGATCTTCCTCACGATCTCCAAGACCTGCACGCCCATGACGCCCGGCATCGGGGATCCGCTCACCTTCCGCATCGTGGTGGAGAACACGGGAGCGATCACGGTCAACGACTTGCTGCTCATCGACACGGTGTCTCCCTCCCTCATCGAGGCTGCGAGCGCGCAGCCCCCCGGTATCGCGGCGCCGCTCGTCAGCGGCAGCGCCGGGGGCTCCCTGTACGTCTGGAGCGCGGGCGGCGTGAGCTTATTCCCGGGCGAGGCCTTCACCTTCACCATCAGCGGGCGCGTGGGATTGGTGTGCGCGCCCACGGTGGTGGAGAACACCGCGCTCGCGGTGGGTCGGGATCGCTGCAGCACCCGCACCGTCACGAGCGGCCCGGTGGGGCCGCTCGTCGGGCCGTATCTGACCAGCCTTGCGGTGCGCAAGCGCCTCGCGCCTTCCTCGCCCGCAGTGGGAGGGCCGGTCACGTACGGCATCGATGTGACCAACGCGGGCTCCGCCACCCTTTCGCGGGTCGACGTCGTGGACACCGTCTCGCCCTTCCTGGTCAACCAGGCCACGCAGCAGCCGGGTTTGTTCGCCGCCCCCGCACGCTACGAATCGCCGAGCGGCACCATGTACGTGTGGAGCGCCTCCAGCCTCGCGATGCGTCCGGGCTCCACCTACACCTTCACGGTGACGGGCGTGGTGGGGACCGTAGCCGCAGCCACGGTGGTGAGCGACACCGCATGGGCCATGGGATGGTCGGCGTGCAGCACCACGGTGGTGCTGTCGAACGTGGCGAGCTTCACGACCCCGCCGCCCAATACGCTGGCGAACCTGCGCGTCGTGGACGGCGACGGGCTCGTGCGGCTCGCGTGGGACGCGCCGGGCGGAACGGGAGGCGTCGTCCGCATCAACCTGTACCGTCGTGAGGACCTCGCCGGGCCGCTGCTCCTCTGGCGCACCCTCGCTCCCTCCGCCCGCGCGTTCGTCGACCTGCGCGTGGAGAACGATCTCCCGTACACGTACGCGCTCAGCATGACGGACGCGAACGGGCTGGAGAGCCCCCACACGGGGGAGGTGGCGGCGACGCCGCGGCTGAAGGATTGGCCGGTCTTCCAGCGCAGCAACCTGCACGAAGCCTCCGATCTTTCCGTGACTGTCAGACCCCCGCTGGCCGTCGAGTGGCAGGCCACGTTCGCGCCGATTCCGGGAGGGCCCGGCTTCGCCGCGTACCAAGCGCCGCTGGTCGTGTCCGGCACGGTCTTCGTCCTCTCCGCGGCCGGCGAGGTGGCGGCCTTCCGGGCGGATGGGACGGTGTTGTGGCGTCGGGCCGGCACGGCGAATTCGGGAGGGGGCTCGCTCGTGCTCCATGCGGGGCGCTTGTACGCCTCGCTGGCCGATGGCTTGGCGGTGATCGACGCGGGGGACGGACAGGTCCTCTGGTCCCTCCCCACCACCACGTACGGCACGGGGCAGGAATCCTCCCCCATCGTCTACAAGGGCGTGCTGTACGCGGGGGTCATCCTGGACAACCAATTCCAGCTCGTGGCCGTGGACATCGACCCCTCGTCGCCCCTGTACCAGCAAGTCCTGTGGACCCGCTCCATGGTCTCGTTCGTCAAGACGTCTCCGGGGGCTGCTCGCAACAGGGTATATTTTGTAGATGGCTCCGGGACCCTGCAAGCGATCGACCCCGAGGACGGCACCACGATCTGGTCGACCCTCCTCGGCTTCTACGTCACGGCGAACCCCGCGGTGGGGCTGACGGTGACGCCGCCCGTCGTAGTGGTGGCGCACGAGAACAGGTTCCTGTACGGCATCAGCGCGGTGGACGGCAGCCAGATGTGGCGGAACCGGCTCAACACCGGGCCCATCTCCCCCGCCATGGTACAGACGACGATCGCCGGCAAGTCGGTGACCCTGGCGGTGGTGGCGTCGTACGGCATCAACACCGTGTACGGGGTGAACGTGATTACGGGACTCCCCGAGTGGACGGCGAACACGTTCGACCCGCTGCTGAACGGCAGCGTGACGCACGGCTCGCCCGTCATCACGGCGGGGCGTGTGCATCTGTACGCAACGACGGGGGACCTCTTCACGCTCCGGCTTTCCGATGGGCATCTCCTGGACACGCTGAACCTGGGCTTCACGCAGCCGCTCGGGGTGACCGGGCACATGTCCGCAGGCGCAGGCAGGCTGTTCGTACCCGTGATGGGCGACGGACGGTTGTTCGTC
>CAYHEI010000270.1:0-1198 GCA_964355385.1 uncultured bacterium
GGGGGGAACACGACCCTGACCCTGTAGTGATCATGAAATCATTTCCGTTTTGCCCCCTGCCAGGGGATGGCTTACTCCATCCCGGTGAAGACTTGCTCGGGTGCGCCCTTCCTGGAAACGGCCGACTTGTTCCAGCCCTCCCGCGGCCAGCCGCTCGCTCGGGTCCGTTCGTACGGCCATGTCAACTTCCTGGGCGTAACTTTCTCTCCTGGGACGTGTGTCTGATTCACACCGCGACCAGCTGAACGGTTCGTGCCCGGCCGCGCATCTTCCACGGCCGTCCGCACCTCAAGTTCCAGCTGCAACGTGCCGGCCACCTTCCTGGGGGGCGATCTTCATAGCTGTCCTCGGTAGGCGTATCGGTATAATGTACTCATGAAGTTCGCGGCGCGAGCGGCTCCATCGATTCGAACGAAGGCCCCACTGCTCACGGTCCTCGTCGCGCGCGATGGCTCAAGGTTCATGGCGCGTTGCCCGGAGCTTGATCTTGTCACTGAGATGGACGATGAGCAGGCCTCCATCCAGGCGATGACGGAGATGATCCGTGAGTACGCCGACGACTACCGCGCGGGTCGTCGGGAATTCTCGACGAGTCCGAATCGCGCTCATCACCGGCCGTACGTGGATCGAGTCCTGGCATGTCGCGGGGAGTGGGATCTTCGCGAGTTAATCGAGGCGAGGTGTGGCCGCATACACATATGATGCCGTTCGATCCGTCCTGCGCAGAACGTACTCCACCCTCAGCCTTTCAGGTTCGATCTCCCTCTTCCGCTCCGCGGTAGAGGGAGTCGCCTTGATGACCATTCCCACGGAGAACCCGGGAACGCCAGAAGAGTTTCGCGGGAGTTTGTAGGGCTGGATGAGGACTTGCATCCGAGCCGCTGAGTGGCGCGTGAGCACGCGAGCGGTGTTTCCCGCGGCTATCTTGTTCGGATTCGGTGCGGTCGCGTGGTACGCGCTGCACCACCCGGAGGCGCTGGCGCTGAGCGACGCGTTCAAGGGCGCGGCGCGCGTGCGGGACAAGCTGGGCGGCTTCGGGGCCTTCCTGGGGCCGTGGCGGCGGCACCTCGCTTGTCACCTTGCGGCGCTCGCGGTGCTCGTGGCCGGCTGGGGCGCGGGGCGGGCCGCGTGGGCCTGGCTCGGCGGGAAGCGACGGGCTGGCTTTGCCGAGAGGACGGCGCTGGGCCTGGGAATCCTC
>CAYHEI010000270.1:1208-4827 GCA_964355385.1 uncultured bacterium
CCGATCTGCGATCTTCGGGCTGGGGGTGACCGGGCTGCTGGACCCTCGCTTCATCGCGGGTACCTGCGCGGTGCTCTTTCTGGCGGGCGTCGTGCGGCGCGGACCCGCGCGGCGACGTTCGAATCCCGGTCCGGCGGTGCCGTCCTGGCTGTGGCTGCCGATCCTGGCCGCGCTGGCGGTGGACTGGACCGCGTGTCTCTCGCCCGAGTGGTTCTACGACGGCCAGGTCTATCACCTGGGTTTGCCCGAACGCTTCCTCATGGTCCACAAGTTCCCGGTGCTCCCCGAGCACATGCTCACGTTCCTGCCGCTGAACGCCGAGATGCTCTACGGGGCGGCGCTGGCGTTCGGGGGCGAGGAGGCGGCGAAGTTGATCAACCTCGCGTATGCCGGGCTGCTGGCGCTGGCGGTGGCGGGGCTGGCGCGGCGTCTCGCGCCCGGGACCGCCTGGGTGGGCGGTTTGGCGGCGCTGCTGGTGGTCACGATGCCGCTCGCGCCGGTCGAGAACGAGATCACCTTCGGCGACAACGTCCGCGCGTTGTGGGAAACGCTGGCGCTGGCGTGCGTGTTGGACGGTCTGGCCGGGTCGCGGCGAGGGTGGCTCCGGGCGGGGGCGTTCGCCGGTTGCGCGATGGGATCGAAGTACCTTGCGGTCATCGGCGCGGGCGTGCTGTTCTGCGCCGCCGCGACGACCGCCTGGCGGGGGCCGCGACGGAAGCGCTCCTTCGTCCCGGCGCTCGCGTACTTCGCCGTCGCGTCCGCGGTCGTCTCGCCGTGGCTGTTCCGGAACTGGCTCGCGGGCGGGGACCCGGTATACCCGTTCGGGCTCGGGCTCTTTCCGACGATCCGGTACTCGCCCGAGGAGATGGGGCTGTGGATGGCCGACAACCGCCACTACGGGGTGGAGGGCCAGACGTTCGCGCGCTGGCTGACGCTGCCGTACCGGGTGGTCATTGACCTCAAGGACGGCGACTTCGGGACGTTCACGACGGGGCCGCTGTTCGCGGCGTTCCTTCCGCTCCTCGTGTTCAGGCGCGCCTGGCCCGCGGGCGCGCTCGCGGCGCTGGGACTCATCGCGGTGGAGTGGACGTGCTGGTCCGTGAGTTCGCAGCTCATCCGCTACCTGTTACCGGCGCTCGCCGCGCTCGCGGCGCTGCTCGCCTGGGGCGTCGCCGAAATGGGTCGCGCGTCGCCTCGGCACGCCCGGCTGCTGCTCGCGGCGGCGCTGGCCTGGTCGGGCTGCTCGCTCGTGGCGCGGGTCCTGCACCGCTACAACCTCGAGGACATGTACGGCGTCTACAGTTTCGCCGCGGGACGCTTCGCCCCCGGAGACGCGGCCGCGGGACGCGGGTACGGCGCGGCCTTCCGCGCGCTGCCGCCCGGGGCGGTGCTGCTCGTGGGGGAGGATCGCGTTCTCGGGATCGGACGCCGCTGGAAGGCGACGAGCATCTTCAACGAGCCGCTGGTACGCGTGTGGGCGCGGGAGTGCCCTTCGGCCGGGCGGGTGGCGGTCAAGGCGCGGCAGGCGGGCGTGCGGGTCGCGCTCGTGAACGGCGACGGGCTCAACGCGCTGCGCGACCGCGGCTTCATGGCGATGAGCGCCCGCGAGTGGGGGGTGCTCAACGGCTGGTGGAAGTCGCTCGGGGTGGCGTACCGGGCGCCGCCGTGGACCGCGTACGTCGTCCCGGCTCGTGTAAAATAGCCCCCCTGATGCCTGTCGCAAGCCGCGGGACGGTCCGTCATGTCCCGGCGTCCACCTTCTCCTCCCGCAACGGTCATCCCCTTCCGCGGGGTGGACGGGTCGTGATCCTCGGCTCGACGGGTTCCATCGGCCGGAACGCCATCGACGTGATCCGCCGTCTCCCCGGGTTCTCCGTCGCCGGCCTGGCGGCGGGCCGGGATGCGGCATCGCTCGAACGGCAGGCGCGGGCCCTGAAGCCGCGGTTCGTCGCGCTGCACGATCGCGCCGCCGCGACGGCGCTGCGCCGGGCGCTCGCGGGACTGCGCATCGAGGTCCTCGAGGGCCCGGAGGGAGTCGCGGAGGCCGCGGAGCGGCCCGAGGGCGACATCGTGGTCTCGGCGATGGTGGGCAGCGCGGGGCTGGCTCCCACCTGGGCGGCCGTCAAGGCGGGGAAGCGGGTGGCGCTCGCCAACAAGGAAACGCTGGTGGTCGGCGGCGACCTGATCACGCGCGAGGCCGCGCGGACCGGCGCGAGCCTGATCCCCGTGGACAGCGAGCACAGCGCGATCTTCCAGTGCCTCGCCGGCCGGGGGGCGGAAGGCGTGCGCCGGATCGTGCTGACGGGTTCCGGCGGGCCCTTCCGCACGCGCCGCTCACTGGCGCGGGTCACCGTGCGCGAGGCGCTGCGGCACCCCACCTGGCGCATGGGCCCGAAGATCACCATCGACTCCGCGACCCTCATGAACAAGGGGCTGGAGGTCATCGAGGCGCGCTGGCTGTTCGGCATGCCGCCGGACCGGATCGGCGTCGTCATTCACCCGCAGTCGATCGTCCACTCGCTCGTGGAGTTCGTGGACGGCTCGGTGCTCGCCCAGCTCGGTCTCCCGGACATGCGGCTGCCGATCCAGTACGCGCTCACGCACCCGGTGCGGAACGCCGCGCCCTGGCCCCGGCTCGACCTGGCCGCCGTGGGCAACCTGACGTTCGAGCCGCCCGATCACCGGCGCTTTCCGTGCCTCGGGCTCTGCGCGGAAGCCGCACGCCGGGGCGGCGCCGCTCCCGTGGCCCTCAACGCGGCCAATGAGGTGGCCGTCGCAGCGTTTCTGGCTGGGCGCATCGGATTCATGGACATCCCGCGCGTCATCGCCCGCTCCCTCGCGCGGGCCTCCGGCGCCCGCCTGGAGAGCGTGGGGCAGGTGCTGGACGCCGACCGCGAGGCGCGGGCGCGGGCCCTGGAGAAGGCGGCGTGATGGACGCGGCGCTGCGGATCGTCGCTCTCGTCCTGCTCGTGGGGCTGGCCATCCTCATCCATGAGTTCGGGCACTTCCTCGCCGCGCGTCTGGCCGGGATCAAGGTGCTGCAGTTCTCCATCGGGTTCCCGCCGCGGCTCTTCGGCTTCAAGCGCAAGGGGATCGAGTATCTCGTGCAGGCCATCCCCCTCGGGGGCTACGTGCGGATGGCCGGCGAGGACTGGTCGGAGAGCCGGGCCCCGCGTCCGCATGACCTCATGGCCAAGCCCGCCCGCGTCCGCATCCTCGTGTACGCGGCGGGGGTGACGATGAACGTCGTCCTGGCGTTCGTGCTGTTCACCGGCATCCTCATGAGCGGGCTCGCGATTCCTTCCTTCCCGTCCGTGCTCGGCGAGCTCGAGCGGGCCAGCCCCGCGGCCGCGGCGGGCCTGCAAGCGGGGGACCGGCTGGAGCGCGTGGCCGGACGCGCGGTGCGAACGTTCGACGAGGTGTACGAGGCCCTCGAGGCGGCGGGCAAAGCGAAGGCCGTCGAGATCGAAGCGCTGCGAGCGGGGCGCCGGATCACGGCGCGGCTGACGCTGGACCGCGATCCGGGGCTGGCGCCGCGCATCGAGCCGATCATCGGTTCCGTGGCGCTCTTCTCGCCCGCGCGGAAGGCCGGCCTCCAGCCCGGGGACCGGGTGCTGAG
>CAYHEI010000271.1:0-4813 GCA_964355385.1 uncultured bacterium
CGCGCGCAGATGCTCTGCATCGCGGTGTTCTCGGCCAGGAGGTCCCCCGTGAGCCGGGTCATGCCCTCGGCGCGGGCCACCTCGAGCAGCCGCCCGAACATCCCCGTCCCCAGGCCCGACCCCTGGGCGGAGTCCGCCACGAGCAGCGTGAACTCGGCCTCGCCTTCGCGCAGCCCGCGCGTGAGGCGCGCCACACCCAGGATGGCCGGCCCCGCGCCCGGGGTCGGACCGCCGTGCTCGGCCACCAACGCGATCGTGCGGTCGTAGTCGTTGAAGCAGATCCGGATCAGCCGCTCGTGGGTGATCCGCTGACGCAACGGCAGCACGTTGAAGTACCGCATGTACACGCTGTGCTCCGACAGGTCGCGGTGGAAGGCGACGAGCGCGGGCTCGTCCTCGGGCCGGATCGCGCGGAGAATCGTCTCCCGCCCATCCTTCAGGCGCAGCGGCCACCGATACGCCTCCGGGTACGGCCGGATCGCGGGACGCGGCAGCTTCCCGGGGGGAAGATCGGCCGGATGCAAGACGACCCGGGCGTCGAGCGCGATCAGCCCCTCCGGCGAGGCCATCAGCGGGTTGATGTCGGCTTCCTTGATCTCGGGGTGCGCGATGACCAGCCGGCTGAACGCCACCAGCAGGCCTTCGAGCGCGGCCGCGTCCACGGGCGGCCGGCCCCGCACCCCCGCGAGCGCCTTCGCGATGCGCGTGCGGGCGATCATCCGCCGCGCAAGCGTCGTGGTGAGCGGCGGCAAGCCCAGCGCCCGGTCGCGCCAGACCTCCACCAGCTCGCCGCCCGCGCCGAACAGCACCACCGGGCCGAACTGCGCGTCCTCCGCGCAGCCCACCACGAGCTCGTATCCGACGCGCCGGATGAACGGCTGGACCGTGACGCCGTCGAAGTGGCCGGGGCCCGCCTTCGCCGTCACCGCCGCCTCGATCTCGCCCCAAGCCCGCCGCACGGCGTCCGCGCCGCCGAGATTCAGCTTCACGCCGCCCACGTCGGTCTTGTGCGTGATCGTCTCCGAGAGGAGTTTCACGACGACGGGATAGCCGAGGGCCGCGGCGGCCGCGACCGCCTCGTCCGCGCTGCGCGCGACCCGCGTCTCGCTCACCGGCAGGCCGTACGCCCCGAGGAGCGCCTTCGCCTCGGCCTCGGTGAGCAGCGTGGCGCCGCGCGCGCGAACGCCCCGGATGACGGCATCCGCCCGCGCGCGCGCTCCGGCGGCGTCCCCGGCTTCCGCCGCGAGCGAGGGGGTCTCGTAGAGATGCGCCAGGTTGTCGCTGTACCGCCACATGAGGGAGAACGCGCGCGCCGCCGCGTCGGGGAACGGGAACGTGGGGACGTCCGCGGCGTTCAGCGCCGCCTCGCCCGCCGCCACTTCGGGGCCGCCCATCCAGCTCGCGAGCACGGGCTTGGCCGACCCCTGGGCGGACTTCACGAGCTCCTCCGCGGTCCGGGTCGGATCGGTCATCGCCTGGGGGGTGAGGATGACCAGCAGACCGTCGTTGCCCGGGTCGCGGCCCGCGATCTCCAGCGCCTTGGCGTACCGGGCGGGCTCCGCGTCCCCCAGCACGTCCACCGGGTTGCCGTGGCTCCACGTGGGGGGCAGGACGGTCCCCAGCTCGGCGATCGTCGCGGGCGCGAGCTCCGCGAGGACGCCGCCGCTGCGGATGAGCGCGTCGGTCGCGAGCACCCCGGGACCGCCCGCGTTGGTCAGGATCGTGAGCCGCGGCCCCTTCGGCCGCGGCTGCTTGCCCAGCAGCTCCGCCATGTCGAACAGCTCCTCGATCGAGTCCACGCGCAGGACCCCGCAGCGGTCGAACGCCGCGTCCAGCACCTCGTCGCTCCCCGCGAGCGCGCCCGTGTGCGACGCGGCGGCCTTGGCGGCGGCGCTCGTGCGCCCCGCCTTGATGACGATGATGGGCTTGGTCAGCGCGACCTCCCGCGCCGCGGAGACGAAGCCCCGCGCGTCCACGAGCGACTCGATGTACATGACGATGCTCTGCGTGCGCGGGTCGTCGCCCAGATGGTCGATCAGGTCGCCCCAGCCCACGTCCGCCATCGAGCCCACCGACACGAACGCGCTGAACCCCACCTTGACGCGCCGGCTCCAGTCCAGCACCGCCGTGCAGAGCGCCCCGCTCTGGCTGAGAAAGGCGACCGAGCCGGGACGGGCGATGCCGCTCGCGAAGGTCGCGTTGAACCCCGAGGGCGGGCTCATCACGCCCAGGCAGTTGGGCCCCACGACGCGCAGGTGCCCGCGCTTCGCTTCCGCGAGCACCCGCGCCTCCAGCGCGGCACCCTCCGCCCCCAGCTCCTTGAACCCGGCCGAGATGACGATCGCCCCCGCGGCGCCGGCGGCGACGCATTCGGCGATCAGGCCGGGCACCGTGGGCGCCGGGGTCACGATCACGGCGAGATCGGGCGGCTCCGGGAGGTCCGCGATCCGCGGGTACGCCTTGATCCCGAGGACGTTGTCCCGTTTCGGATTGACCGGGAAGACCGCCCCGCCGAACGGCGTCGCGACGAGGTTGGCGAGCACCGTGCGGCCGACGCTCCCCTCCTTGTCCGTCGCGCCCACCACCGCGACGGATTTCGGCTCGAAGAAGACGTCGAGCGGCCGCAGACGCGGGCGGTCCATGGCCCCTATTATCCCGCAGCTTGACCCGCCGTGGCGCGCGGGCGATACTGGGCCGTGCCTCAGAAGCCGCGGACCCGGGCCGGATCGTTTCGCGCGGACCGGTACGACCGGGTGCCCAAGGGCTGGTTCCGGCACTGCGGGACCGCAGGGCTCCAACTGCCGGCGATCAGCCTGGGCTGCTGGCACAACTTCGGCGGCCCGGGCACGGACGCCGGGCACCACGCCGGCGAGAAGGCCCTCCACGACAACTGCCGCGCGATGCTGCGCACGGCCTTCGACCACGGCATCACGCACTTCGACCTGGCGAACAACTACGGCCCGCCGCCGGGCTCCGCCGAGGAGCGCGTCGGCCGCATTCTCGCGGACGACTTCCGGGCGCACCGCGACGAACTGATCATCTCCACCAAGGCGGGCTACGGCATGTGGCCCGGCCCCTACGGCGATTTCGGCTCACGCAAGTACCTCCTGAGCAGCCTCGACCAATCGCTCCGGCGGCTCAAGCTCGACTACGTGGACGTCTTCTACCATCACCGTCCCGATACCGACACGCCGCTGGAGGAGACGATGGGGCGCTCGACTCCGCGATCCGGGCCGGGAAGGCGCTCTACGCGGGGATCAGCAACTACGACGGCGCGCGGACCGGCGAGGCGCTGGCGGTGTGCGAGCGGCGCGGCTTCTTCAAGCCGGTCATCCACCAGCCGTACTACAACATGTTCGGCCGGTGGATCGAATCCGATCTGCTCCCGGTGACGACGAAGCACGGCGTCGGCACGATCGCGTTCTGCCCGCTCGCGCAGGGCCAGCTCACCGCCAAGTACCTCAAGGGCATCCCCAAGGACTCGCGCGCGATGTCCACCGGCGGCTTCCTCAAGCCCAAGGACATCAAGGAAGACGTCTTGAAGAAGGTCCGGGCGCTCGACACGCTCGCCCGCGCACGCGGCCAGACGCTCGCGCAGATGGTCCTGGCCTGGACGGTGCGGCCCGGGGGCGTGACGTCGGCGCTCATCGGCGCGAGCCGCCCGGAGCAGATCGTCGAGAACGTGAAAGCGCTGGAGCAGCCCGGCTTCACCGCCGAGGAGCTTTCCCGTATCGACGCGTCCCTGCAGTGACTCAAGGATCCGACTCCCTGGTGTATTTGGAACCATCCAATTAATAAGGGAGTCTGGCTGCACAACCTGGCCCAGTTCAAGGGGCCAAGCCAGGTCCGCGAGTTCGCGCGGAAGTACGCCGGAGAGGGGTTCGACCTCCTCATCCCCTGCGTCAAGAATCCCGACGGCCTGCTCGACTACCACAGCCGGATCGGCGCGATCCGCCCGGTCTTCAAGGACTGGGACCCGCTCGACGTGCTCACCGCCGAGGCCCGCAAGCGGCGCATCAAGGTCCACGCCTGGTATTGCAACGCCAAGGAAGGGCCGAAGTCCACGCTGCTCCGGCGCTATCCGCGCGCGGTCGCGATCACCAAGGACGGCCGCCGCGCGGCCGACGGCTGGTCGGCGTTCGTCTGCCTCGCCCGCCCCGAGGTCCGCCGCTACGAGGCCGCCATCATGAAGGAGGTCATCACCCGGTACGACGTGGACGGCGTCCACTTCGACTACATTCGAGTCGGCGACAACGTCTGCTACTGCCCCCGCTGCCGCCGGACGCTCCGCCGCCTGGAGGGCATCGGCCCGGAGAAGCTCCGCATGTGGGGCCGGATGCCCGCGCGCTGGTTCCAGTGGCGCTGCGACCAGGTGACCGCCCTCGTGCGGGACGTGTCCCGGTTCGCGCGCCGCAAGCGGAAGGAAGTGTCGGCGGCGGTCTTCTCCGGCGTGCCGGACGCGATCCTCAACCAGGGCCAGGACTTCCCCGCATGGAGCCGGGAGGGCCTGCTCGATTTCGTCATGCCGATGAACTACTGCAACAGTCCGTGGCTCATGGAGCGCTACCTGCGGAACCATGTCGCCCAGAACCAAGGCGGGAAGGCGGAGCTTTGGGAAGGCCTGGGCCGCTACTGCATGGACAACCGGGGCCAGTTCCAGGCGCAGCTCGACGCGATCCGCCGGCACCACGTGCGCGGCGTGGTCATCTTCGAGCACAACCACCTCAAGCGCGCCGACTTCAAGCTGCTGGCGAGGTACTAGCCCGCAGTATTCACAAACCGAAAGGTTTGTGAATACTGCGCCGGCCCGGCC
>CAYHEI010000272.1:0-4811 GCA_964355385.1 uncultured bacterium
ACGTGTGCTCTTCCGATCTCTCGGTCGGAAGCGCGTATTCCTCCGACGCGGAGCGGTTCCATCCGCCACGTTTGGAAACGTCCTCCAGCCCGGCGGCGATGTCGTCGGGAAGCGGCAAGTCCACACCCTTCCTAACAGCCGGATAGATGTACCGGTCGGGATCGTCCCTCAGGAGACGCCACACCCCTCCGTCGGGGCCGAACGCGACCGGGCATTCCCTGCGGGCCGCGTCGAACAGGTATGGGATGACCGTGTTCCGGCTGATGTACCCGGTGATGTCCTCCTTCGTGTAGTAGGCACCCATCTGCTTCTGATTGACGAACTTCTCGAAGATGTAGCCGAGTACGTCCGGATTGATCTCGTCGTCCGCCCGCAGGGGCCGGTCGTCCAGGTACCACTGGTATGAATCGAAGAAGGCGAACAGCTTCTCGAAGGCGGAGTCCGGAATCTGTATCTCGGTGTCCCCGCGCTCGAGTTCGTGGACCTCGAACAGTCCGCCGTTGAGGAAAGGGACTTTGCCCAGGAGTTCGTCCAGGTCCGCCGTGCGCTTCCGGTTGCCCAGCCCCTCGTGGAACAGGCGCAGGAGGAAGTGGCGGTAGAAGGACCAGAACCGGTCCCGGCCCTTGCGCTCCCGCATCATCTTCAGCCGGTTCGGGAGATAGTTCGGGTCGCCGTCCAGGAACCCCTTCTTCTGGATAAACCAGATGAACATGAGCCGGTTGAGCATCAGGGAGGCGTACCATTCCCGGTTCGCCGTCTCGCTGATTCCCTTGATGAACCGCATGAAGGCCTCGTGCTCGGACTTGAACCGGTCGTAGAACCGCTTGGTGACATGGTCCACGTCAAAGGCCCGGCGGGCCCTCCCGGCGACGTCCGCTATCGTTATTCCGTCCTCCTCGGCAAGCGAGAACCGGACGGCCTCGAGCTTCTGGATCAGCGAGTCGCCGGGCTGGCTTGCATAGAGGATGTGCTCGCGGCAGGCGGCCGGCTTCCCGGCGGACCGCTTGACCCACTGCCAGACCTGGAGGGAACGGGCGGAGTCCAGGAAGATGACGATGTGCTCGTGGGCGGCCCGCGTGACCTGCCGCTCGATCTTCCGGCGCACGGGATAGTCCGGCATCCCGTCCGGGCCGGCCGAATCGCAGAGAAACGCCACCATTCCGCGTTTCTGGGCCACCGCTTTGAGCTTGAACGTCCCGCCGTCAACGGTTATCTCGAGCGGCTCGGCCCGGTGATGATCCCAGCCGAGGTCTTCAATGAAAAGGCTTTCGAACTGGAAGTCCTTGAGTTTCCGCCGGACTACAGCGAAATCCAGCGGCACCTGTTACCCCTTACCCGGCGCTTCGAACAGGCCCAGGGAGCAGATGATCCGGGGATCCTGGTCCTGTTCCTCCTCCTGGACCTGGCACAGCCGGCCATCCTGGCTGAGGGCTGTCACCAGCGCCGCAAGCGAGGTGTCGTCAACGCCCATCCTGAGCTGGCGGTTGAGGGTGTCCGTGGCCGGCTGGCGCAGGGGGAACCGGTAGATCTCGTCAATAGCCTTCAGTAGTTCCGGCGTCACCAGCAGGCTTTCTTTGTTCTTGTCAGCGTAGTCCATGAGCCGGACGTAGGCCCGGTACCGCGCGCCGGACGGCCGGCCAAGCTGGCCGCCCACCCGCTTCTCCTCCGAGGCGATGAGTTCGACTCCCTTCTGCACGAGTTCGTGGTGCTTCTCATGTCGCGGGATCACGGGTTCAGCCGGCCCGCACTCGGCGGCCTTGAGTATCGCCAGTTGGGACTGGGTGACGCTCCCACCCTCCTTGTCAATCCATGCCAGCGAATCCGTCCCCTCGGCGGTCCGGGTGTAGACGAGCACGCCCTCGGGCGCGGCGGGTGCCGGAGAATGCTTCCGGGTCGAGTAAACAACGTTGGGCAGGTCGGGAATGGCCTTCCGCAACTCCGGGTCGCGATCGGTGGCGTTTTTCCAGATCTGGTACGCGTAGGACGCAAGGTCAACTTCGGAGTCGGCGTCACCGTCGTAGATCCCAGCCTTCTCGTTGTATATATCCAGCACCGGCTGGTCGTCGGCGTCGTCCTCGAAGAACGCTTCATCGGTTCCGACCACCTCCGCGTTCTCCTTCAGACGCTGGCGCACCCTCTTGCGAAGCCGGATTATGCGCTCTATCCCGTCCGCCGGAAGGAAGGAGTAGCAGAGGATCTCCTTCGCCTTCTGGCCGATCCGGTCCACGCGGCCGGCCCGCTGGACCAGCCGGATGATGGCCCAGGGCAGGTCGTAGTTCACGATGATCGAGCCGTCCTGGAGGTTCTGGCCCTCGCTCAGGACGTCGGTCGCGATCATCACCCTGAGTTCGTCCTGGGGCTTGACCAAAGAACGCTTCTCGTTGCTCTCCGGGCTGAACCGCCAGGCGAGGCCGGTCGGATCGGGGGAATCGCCGGTCACACCCTCGAGCGCGCCGATCCCGCGGGACTTGAGTTCGGCGGCCATGTAACGGACGGTATCGGCGAACTGGGTGAATACCAGCACCTTCTCGCCGGAATGACGCTGGGTGATAAGGTCCACGAGGGCGGAAAGCTTCGCGTCCCCTTTCGGGTCCCAATCGCCGCAGGCAGCCAGCACCCCCAGCAGGGCCTTCGCATCGTCTTCCAGGTCCTGCGCGAGCTGTTTCACGAACAGGACCGGGCGCAGCCACTTGAAACGGCTCCTGAATTGCCTCGAATACTCGCCGTAGACCTCCGCGGCGCGACGGCGAAAATCCGCCTCGGTTCTGATGGGCGATGACGGTCCGCCGGTGGAGGAGCCGCCCTCTTCCTCGTCCTCATCGAATATCCCCGGAATGGCCGCGTCCGTGTCCTCATCATCGATGCGCGCATCGAGATATTCCGCCTCCTGAGTGCCCAGCGGTATCTCCAGTCCCTTCCCTATCGCATGCAGGACGATGAAGTTGCGCAGGACGTGTCGCTCGATGGACTGGATGAAGGCCGGGCCGCCGCTCTCGAGCCTCTTGAACAGGTTCGTCCGGCAGAAACCCATCAGCCGCTTGCCCGCGCGGGACAATCCGTCCAACACCCTCGCTTCCGCCGGCGCGGGCGGCTCGCCGGGGGACGGAACCACATAGTTCCCGAGGCCGTACCGGGGCAGGCGCAGGGCATTGACCGCGCCAACGACTTCCGGGGAGTAGAGCCGCGCATACTGGTCATCCTTCTTCTTGTCGTCAATCGCGAACTTCATTGTCCTCGGAGTCCTCTCCGGGAAATACGACCGGGAGCCGTCGGGGAAGACGAGGTACTTTCGGCCAGATTCCGTATCCGTCGCCGCGTAGTTCTCCTGAATGAAACTGCGCGTGCGGCGGACGAGGTAGAGCCGCATAAGGTCCCGCCAGTCATCCGCATGCTCACTCTTCTCGAACGCGGCCAGGGAGCGCAGGGGGCACTGGTGGCGGCGGATGAACTCGGTCTCGCCGACCTCCCTGAGCTTGGCCTCGGGCCGGATTCCCATATCCCGATCCTCGGGGACAAAGAGCCGCAACTGTCCGGAAAGATCGAGGTATGTCTTGTTGTACGGCGTGGCCGACAGGAGGATGCACTTGCTGTCGTTCTTGGATATGTACTCCTGTATGACCTTGAATCTCTTTCCCTCCCGGTTTCTCAGGTTCTGGCTCTCGTCTATCAGTACGACGCGGTGGCGGCGCAGGTCCGGGAGAGTGGCGATGACCCTGCTAAGTGAGACCACCCTGGCGATCAACCGGTAGTTGTCAACGTAGTCCTGCCACATGGATACCAGGTTCTTGGGGCAGATGATGAGCGTTTCCGTTCCCTGCTCCTGCAGGACGCGAGCCAGCGCCGACGCCACGTGCGTCTTGCCGAGCCCGACGACGTCCCCTATGAGCACCCCGCCGCGCTTGTTGACGTGGTGGGCCGCAATCCTGACCGCGGCGGACTGGAAATCGAACAGACGCTTTCCGAGATCGCGCGGGATTCCGAACTCCGAGAGCCCGGCGCGGGCCTCCTGGGAAAGATGGTAGGCCATCTTCAGGTAGACATGGTATGGAATAGGGACCTGCTCCGGCGCCCTCGCCCAGCTCGCGTCAATGATCTGCGCCAGCTCCTCCGAGATGTCCACGCACCAGCGGTCACCCCAGCGGTCCTCGAACCATTTCTTCAGCTTGTTGCAGGCGTCGTGGTCGAGAATGTCAACGTTGAGTTCTCCCTGCTTGGAGAGGCCCGCCAGCGTAAGGTTGCTACTCCCGAGGAATCCTATCGTCGGATTGTTCGGATCTGAACGATGCAGGAGATACAGTTTCGCGTGAAGCGGGTGCTTCAGGAAGAGTTTGACGATTACCTTCCCGCCCCTGATCTGGGCGCTCAGTCGTCGCAGGCCGACTTCGTCCTCGTTGCTCGGCGCTCCCAGCGTGAGCTGTTCGCGGAACTCCTCCGCTATCCGCTTCCTCAGGCGGGACGCGGTCTGATTGTCGAGGGACTCGATGCCGCCGGCTATCTTCGACGCCTTCCGGAGTTCATCGTGCGGCAACTGCTGCATGCCCACCAGCAGGCGGCAGCATGATCCCTCGCCGCCCGGCCATCCCTCGATGAACGAATCCAGGAGTTTCCAGCCGCGCAGGTTGAAGTAGCCGACGCAGAAGTCCGACCGCTGCGAAATATGGAGGGTGTCCTGCAAGGCCGGCAGGAGCGAGGCTTCGATGTTGTCGAATATCCTCGGCATCAGGATCCCCTCATGCCTTCGTTCCCTTGGGCTTGCCCCTAACCCGGATGATTCATGAATCTGAATCCGTTGTTCCGTCGATGCTGATCTG